>JBCBPG010000544.1:0-3650 GCA_039820865.1 Pseudomonadota bacterium | reverse complement strand
TGCCAGACGGGGCGGGAAGGGTGGCGCGGGCAAACTCCGGAACTCGGGCGGCCCTGGCGATCCACATGCGGCACGGAACCTCGATATACTGCAACCAGAAGAGGCTGCCGCCATGCAAACAGGGCAGGAAAAGGGCAGCACGCAGCACCCTGCCACTCATTGGTGCAGTCTCGCACCCCGCCCGAGAGCCAGTCTTCGCGCGCGACCAGGCCCGGCCTGCAGTCGGGCGCCCTGCACCAGACCACGACGATGCCAGCGATCCCGGCCTCGCCCGCGGCTACGGGCGGTGCGGCTTGGCGGGGGTCCCGGGCGCCGGGGCGGGCGCGGCGCCCCGCCCGCGGAAGAGCGCGGCCGTACCCTCGGCGAGCGCGATTTCCGGCCGCCAGCCCAGCCGGCGGGCGGCACGGGAGCAGTCGAGCGGCCCTGCGGTGTCGGCGGTCGGTCCGGCGTGCGGGATCTCCTCGAGGCGAAGTCCCGGCAGGTGGCGCGCGCAGAGTGCGCCGATCCGCGCCTCGGACACATGCTCGGCGCCCGCGACGTTGATCGCCTCGAAGCCATGCGCCACCGCGCCCAGCGCCGCCTCGACGGCCCGGGCGGCGTCCTCGACATGGAGGAACTGGCGCAGGTTCTCGCCCTCGCGCGTCACGCGGGCTGGCCGTGCCTCGGCGAAGGCGCGGGCGATGGTGGAGAAGAGGTACGGCGTGCGCCGCCCTGCCCCGTAGACCGACGACAGCCTGAGCACGAAGGCCGCGGGTCCGCCGGCATGCGCCCATGCGGCGATGGCGGCCTCGGCGGCGATCTTGCTGGCCCCATAGGGCTCCGCGGCGTGGCGCGGCGCGTCTTCGCCCAGCGCCACCCCCGCCGGCCCCGGCGCATAGACGGCGTTCGAGGAGAGGTGGACGAGGCGGGGCACCCCCTCCGCGGCAAGGGCGGCGAGCAGGTTGACCGTTCCCGCCACGTTGACGTCGAAGAGACGGCGGAGATCGCCACCGACCGCCATCGGCCCCGAGATCGCGCCCGCGTGCACGGCAGCGTCCGGCCGCGCCTCGCGGACCCAGGCGGCGACGGCCTCGCCGTCACGCAGGTCCACCGCCGAGACGTCTGACCCCGGTGCGCGATCGCAGCCGATGACCGTGTGTCCCGCCGCGCGCAACCGCACGGCGACCGCGCGGCCGATGAAGCCGGCCGCGCCGGTGAGGGCCAGGCGGGCCAGGGCTCACGCCCCTTCGAAGGGGTGCGTGGCGACCCAGTGCTCGGCGATCTCCCGCCCCGTCGCGATCCATACCCCGTCGCGCCCGCGCACGTGATCGAGGAAGCGCATCAGCCCCGTGATCCGCGCGGGCCGCCCGATCAGCCTGTCGTGCAGCGCGAGCGACATCATCCGCGGCCTGCGCTCGCCCTCGGCATAGAGCACCTCGAAGCAGTCGATCATGTAGCGCGCGAAGTCCTCGCCGGTCGAAAACCCGACGTTGCCGTCAAAGCGGTTGTCGTTGGTCTCGAAGGAATAGGGGACCACGAGATGCGGCCGCCCTGCCACCACCCGCCAGTAGGGCAGCTCGTCGTTGAGCGCGTCCCGATCGTATAGGATGCCGCCCGCCTCGACCAACAGGCGGCGGGTGTTCGCGCTCGGCCGCCCGGTCATCCAGCCGACGGGGCGCTCGCCCGTGACACGCTCCAGCGCCTCGAGCGCGAGGCGGACATGGTCGCGCTCCTCGTTCTCCGCCATCCGCTGGTAGTCGAGCCAGCGGTAGTGGTGGCTGACGATCTCGTGGCCCCCGGCCGCGAAGGCCCGGACGAGGTCCGGCGTGCGCAGGGCGGCGGCGGCCACCGCGAGCACGCTGACCCGGATCTCCTCGCGCCGGAACAGCTCGAGCAGCCGCCACGCGCCGACCCGCGAGCCGTATTCAAAGACCGATTCCACGAGCGGGCTGCGCAACCCCTCGAGCGCGGGCTGGCCGATGTCGTTCAGCAGCCCCTCGGAGCAGCCGTCCCCGTCGAGGAGCGAGCGCTCGCCACCGCCCTCGACATTGAGGTTGATGTTGAGCGCGATGCGCGCCCCGTTCGGCCAGAGCGGGTCGGGCGGGTGGGCCCCATAGCCCGCATAGTCGCGGTCGTCGTCCATCGCGTTTCTCTCCAGCTCGGCCTCGAGTACTGCGTTGAAGCCCTTCCGTGCAAGTTGCTTGACCAATGGGCAAGTCGATTGAAACACTCTCGCAACCATGGCGCGGTCGGGAGGCGGGACATGACGATCCGGAACGGGCAGGCCTATCGCGACGCCCTGCGCGACGGCCGCGCCGTTCACATCGACGGCGAGCGGGTGACCGACGTCACGGCGCATCCGGCGTTCCGCAACGCCGTGGCCTCCTACGCGGCGATGTACGACTTCCAGGCGGACCCGGCGCAGCGCGACCTCATGACGGTGCCGCTCGACGATGGCAGGCGGGTCAACCGCGCCTGGGTGCTGCCCCGGTCGCACAGGGAGCTGGTCGAGCGGCGCAAGGCGATCGAGGCCTGGTCCGCGCTCAGTTTCGGCTTTCTCGGCCGCTCCCCGGACCACGTCGCGAGCACGCTCGGCGGCATGATGATGCGGCTCGACGTCCTGGCCCGGGGCGGGAAGGAGCGGGCCGAGGCCTTCGCGGCCTATTTCGAGCGCGCCCGCCGCGAAGACCTGTTCGTGACATACGTCATCCAGAACCCTCAGGCCGACAAGAGCGGCTCGGCCGCGGACCAGCCCCGCGACGTCGTGCTTCACGTCGAGCGGGAGGACGATGCCGGGATCTTCGTGCGCGGCGCCAAGATGCTCGGCACGAGCAGCATCATGTCCGACGAGATCCTCGTCGGCCACATCCAGCCGCTCTCGCCCGGCGAGGAGGACTACGCTCTCAGCTTCGCGATCCCCGTCGGCACGGAGGGGCTGAAGCTCCTCTCGCGCCGGTCCTACGAACGGGCGGCGAGCTCGGCCTTCGACTATCCCCTCTCGAGCAACTTCGACGAGAACGATGCGGTGGTCTGGTTCGACGGCGTCCACGTGCCGTGGGAAAGGGTCTTCGTCTACCGCGACACCGATCTCGCCCGGGCACAGTGGCACGACACGCCCGCCCACATCTTCCAGAACTACCAGTCCCAGATCCGCCTGTCGGTGAAGATGCGGTTCCTCGTGGCACTCGCGCGCCGGGTGGCCGAGACCAACGGGGCCGACCGGATCCCGCAGGTGCGCGGCACGCTGGGCCGGCTCGCGGCCATGGCGGGGCTCGTCGAGGGCATGGTGGCCGGCATGGAGGCCGAGGGGCGCGAGGTGGCGGGCCATGTCGTTCCCTCGGCCTCCCTGCTGTACTCGGCGCAGACGCTGACGCAGGAGCTGTACCCACAGGCGATCGGTCTCATCCGGGACCTGGCGGGCGGCGGCGTCGTGATGCTGCCCTCTTCCGAGCGCGACCTCGAGGACCCGGACATCCGGCGCATGGTGGAAGAGACGCAGGCCTCGCCGGCCACCGACGCGCTGGGGCGCATCGCGCTGATGAAGCTCGCCTGGGACGCCATCGGCTCCGAGTTCGCCTCGCGTCACACCCAGTACGAGATGTTCTACGGAGGGGCCTCCTACGTGAACCATGCGCACATGTGGCGCTGCCACGACTGGGCCTCCGGCAGTC
>JBCBPG010000543.1:0-3653 GCA_039820865.1 Pseudomonadota bacterium | reverse complement strand
GGCGCGGACGCAACGGGATGTTCATCCGCGTGGGGCTAGCCTGACGTGGGCGGGCAGGGCGCCCGTGCTCGCGTCAGGTCCCGCGCCGCCCTGGAGGGCGCCTCCGGCGGGCGCGCCTCCGGCAGGCGTGGTTCCGGCGGGCGTGGTTCCGGCGGGCGTGGTTCAGGCGGGCGTGGCTCAGGCGGGGGCGGCGAGCGTGATGGCGCCGTTGGGGGTCTCGAGGGTCACGCTCAGCGGGCTGCCGGGCGCGGTCCGGGTGGCGAGACGACCTGCATCGAGCGCGGCGAGGGCGGCGTCGAGGCGGTCGTCGCCGTCGGGAAGGCTCAGCGCTTTGAGGCGGAGGCCGCCGGGGGCAAGGCGCTGGGCCGGGTGGGGGCTCGCGGCGGCCCAGTCGATGGCGATGGGGCAGCGTCCGGCCAGCGGCAGGGCGCCGTCGTCGCGGATGCCCAGCGACCAGGCGAAACCGGCGCGCGTCATGGGCAGCGGCCGGCCGGCATCGGTGCCGGCGGCGGCGAGCGCGCCCAGCGCCTCGGTCAGCGGACGGGGCGGGCGCACCTGCCAGGTCAGGAGGCGCGGCCCTTCGGCAAGCAGCTTCCGTGTCGCCGGATCGTCGAGGCCGAACCATCGCGGGCGCGGGGCCGGATCCTCGGCGGCGATCACCTCGAGATAGGCGTCAGGATGGCCCTCGGGCGCATCGACGGCGAGGTGCCAGAGGGCGTTGCGGGTGGCCATGGCGTCATGGGCGCCGTGCCCGGCAGGGGCCACACCGAAGGTCTCGCGCGCCCAGGTCTCGCCCTCGGCCAGCGTCCGGGCGGCGATCACGAGATGGTCGATGACGGCGGGCATGATGCGTCGAGGCTCCTCTTCTCACCGGATGTTCGCGCAAACCGACACGACACTGACGATCGGCCCCGACCAGAGGTTCGCCCTGGTCCGGTGTCCTGGTGTCCGTTCGCGCGAGCCGATCCTGTTCCCGGGGCCGCTCAGCCGCCGAAGAGGCGGCCGACGAGGCCGGAGCGGCGGTTGCGGGTGCGCTTGTCCTCGAGCGTCTCCGGGTCCCAGGGCGAGCTCGCGGGCACCACCACCAGCGCGGGATGGCGCGGGCGCAGGAACCGCTCGGCACGGCGGAGCACCGCGGTGTCGCTGCCGAGCGTCGTCTCCTCGTGGTCGACCGGCTGGTCGCCCGCGATCAGACGGCCGACCATGGCCTGGGCGAGCTTCTCCGCCTCGACCAGCGGGATCGGCGATGGCGCCACCTCGACCTCGCGGCCGGCGAACTTGCGCAGGCCGAAGCTGATCAGCGCGCGGTTGTCACCGCCACCCGCCCGTGCGCCCTTGACCTCGGCAAAGGAGGTCCAGAGCTCCCAGGGCAGCCGGCCATCCATGATGCCCTCGCCCGCCTCGACCAGCCGCTCCGGCGGCACGAGGCGCCAGCTGTCGGCCCAGAAGGCGGCCATGGCCGGCGCCTCGGCCGCCACGACCGAGGCCGCGAGCGTCAGCAGCGCGGCATAGGCCTGCGCGATCTCGGACGCCTCGGCCGCCGCCTTGCCGAAGGCCTGCGGATCGATGTCGGGCCCCTCGACCGCCAGCAGGACATAGGCCGCCTGGTTGGCCACCAGCGGCTCGGGGTCGACATGATCGATCAGCCGCGTGGGCGAGAGCAGCGCCTCGGGCGGATAGGGCGCGTTCACGATGCTCATCGAGATGGTGATGCCGTCGATCAGCACGGTCGAGGGCATGCCGCTGTCCGGCGGCCCGTCGGTGCCGGCGACACGGCCCAGCTCGGGATAGCGGGCACGGATCATGCCGGAGAATTCGGCCATCCCGGGGCGCCACCCTGTCCTCAGAAGGACGAAGCACTCCTGCCTGTTCGCCATCCAGCCGCTCCCAGCCCCCCGGCCGTCCCAGCGGGCTGCATAGCGCGAGTGCCGCGCCGCCGCCATGCCTTTGGCCCAGCGCGTGGGCAGGTGTGACGTGGCTGCCGCGTGGCGCCCGGCTGCCCGCCCTTCCGCCCGATGACGGGCGGCGGGCCTGACCGCCCCCGGCGGCGCGATGCGGGGGCGGATCGTGGCGGCCGTCAGGCGCGCCGGCGCATCAGGGCGAGACCGCCGAGGGCGGCGAGCAGGAGCGGCGCCGTCAGCGGCAGCGGCACGGCCGCCGCGGCCGCGTCGCTGAGGCCTACGACATCGATCTCGACGAAGCTCTCCGCCGGCACGGTCACCGAGAAGGCCAGCGTGCCCATGAGGTCGCTGCCCGGCAGCCCGAAACCGGCATCCGCGAACTCGCCCACGTCGTCGAAGAAGATCGGCGAACCGAACTCGTCGTAGACCTCGACGCTGACGGAGCCGAACGCGAAGGCGAACTCGTTCGCCGGATCGCCGGCACTGGCGCTGACCGAGATGTCGTAGGCAAGCTCGAGCGACACCTCGACCGGGCTCAGACCGAAATTGTCGAGGAAGACCGAGCCGAAGGTATCGGCGATGGCGAAACCGAACCCGGTGCGCTCGGCGGAGGCCTCGCTGCTGCTGGTGCCGCTCGCGATCGGCGCATCGTCGATCGCAGAATCGACGGTGTCGATCACCTCCACGTCGTCCGGATCGGCCGAGGCCTCGGCAAAGGAGCTTGCCAGTCCGTCGCTGTCCGCGAACACCTCGACGACCTCGACGAGCGAATCGAAGTCGACATCGGTGCCGCTCGGTGTCGGCGAGACGATGCTCAGCTCCCAGCTGACCGCCGAGCTTGCCATGCTGACGGCGGCGGCGCCCTGCGGCGCGAGGGCGAGGGCCGCAGCGGCAAGCGCGGCGCGAAAATCGAAGGGCATCGGGGTCACTCCCAGCGGGCACGAGCACCTCGCCGGGAGGCGCTCAGTTGCGGATCGACCGAAACGCGAGAAGGACTGACACGGGACACATCGGCGTGACCGGAAGACACCCGATCGTTGACGGGAGGTCAACCAATTTCGCCCGAGGCCGCGCTGCCATACCTGCGCCTCCCGTGCGACGGAAGGCGGTCCGGTGCCCGGCAACGGGCTGTCGGCGGCGGCGGTGTCAGCGCCGCGCGCGGGCGGCGAGCAGGCGCAGGCGCAGCGCGTTCAGCCGGATGAAGCCCTCGGCATCCTTCTGGTCATAGGCGCCGGCATCGTCCTCGAAGGTCACATGGGCCTCGGAATAGAGCGAGCGCGGGCTCTCGCGCCCGATCACGCTGGCCTGGCCCTTGTAGAGCTTGAGGCGCACCGTGCCCGTCACCTCGGCCTGGCTCAGGTCGATGGCGGCCTGCAGCATCTCGCGCTCGGGGCTGAACCAGTAGCCGTTGTAGATGAGCTCGGCATAGCGCGGCATCAGCTCGTCCTTGAGATGCATGGCGCCGCGGTCGAGCGTCAGGCTCTCGATCCCGCGATGGGCGGCGAGCCAGATCGTGCCGCCGGGCGTCTCGTAGATGCCGCGCGACTTCATGCCGACATAACGCCCCTCGACCAGGTCGAGCCGGCCGATGCCATGGGCGCCACCGATCTCGTTCAGCCGGGTGAGGATCGCCGCGGGCGAGAGCCGCGCGCCGTCGATCGCGACGGGATCGCCCTTCTCGAAGCCGATCTCGATGACCTGGGGCGTGTCGGGCGCCTGCTCGGGATCGGTGGTGCGCTGGTAGACGTCGGC
>JBCBPG010000542.1:0-3661 GCA_039820865.1 Pseudomonadota bacterium | reverse complement strand
TCAGCGCTGCAGACACGTCCCTTCGACACCGGCCTTCAGCGCGCCGCCATCGACGCGGCCCGGGGTCTCACCGCCTACCTGAACCGCGCCTCGAGCGCGCTCGACCGGCTGATGCTGGAGGGCGAGGAGACGCTAACGGCCGATATCGAGACGGCCAACAGGCTGATCGACCAGCTCGCCACCGCACCCGGCAACCGCGGCGGCGACCCGGCCGATGTTGCCGCCGCACTGGAAGGGGACGCGACCGCTGCCGCACTCGACGAGCTCAACGCCCTCTTCCCCGGACTCAAACTGACGCCTTCGGGCGACGGCGACGGGATCCTCTCGCTGGAGACCGGTACCCTCATCGTCCAGCCGCTCGGCCCGGCGACGCTGGAGGTGCGAACCGACGCGGCCACGGGTGCACGGTCGCTCTGGCTCGACGCCGGCGATGTGGAAACCGAGATCGATCCGGGCGCGAGCGGCGCGATCGCCGGCCGGCTCGGCTTCCTCGAGGCGACACTTCCCGAGATGCAGGAGCGGCTCGACACACTCGCTGCCGACCTCGTCGACGCCTTCGCCGATCCTGGCACGGATCCGAGCCTCGCTCCCGGGAACTATGGCCTCTTTACCGACAGGCTTGCGCCGCCGGCGGTCACCGAGGGGCTCGCCGGTCGCATCGGCGTGAACGAAGCGCTGGACGATCCGGCGGAGAGCTGGCGCATTCGCGACGGCATCGGTGCGGCCACGCCCGGCCCCGAAGGCGACGACACACTGGTCCGCGCCTTTCTCGCCGCTCTCGACGCTGCGCCGCCCTCCGGCAGCGGACCGGCCGACGCGCGCCTTGTCACGGTCGGCGCCGCGATCAGCCGCGACGTTTCTTCCCTGCTCTTCGCCGCGCGCGAGGACGGCATCGTTGCCGATACCCGGCGGAGCGCAGCCGCCGCCGCCGAGGGACGGGCTGTCGGCGTCGACGACGATGCCGAACTGCAACGCCTGGCACTCCTGCAGCGTGCCTACCAGGCGAACGCCGAGGTCATCCGGACCAGCCTGATCATGCTCGACACCCTGCTGGAGCTCTGAGCCATGACGATCGCCACCGGCTTCCTTCTTCCGGCCCTGCAACGTGGTCAGCCTGATGCGGCCGAGACCCTGCGCGCCCGCCTCGACGATGCGCAGACCGGCGTGGTCACCGGCCGCGTCCCCGATCCCGCCGCAGCGCTCGATGGACAAACGGGCGAGGCACTGGCGATCGAGCATGACCTCGCCACCCTCGACACGAGCCTCGAGGCGGGGCGCTCCGCAGCCGCCGATCTTGCCCTCGCCGCCCAGACCCTCGATGCCGCGCAGGGCCTGGTCGACGACTTTCTGTCCCGGCTGACCAGCGTGACGGAAGCTGGCGAGCGCACGCAGCTCCCCGCGACTGCGGTCCTTTCGGGTGCCCTGATCGACGACCTCGCGGGCCTGCTCGATACCGCGCGCGCCGGGCGCCACCTGTTCTCCCGCGACGCGACCGCGACGCCACCCTTCGGAGACGACGGAGCGGCGGCGCTCAAGGCCTTCGCGGAACAACCCCGCTTCGCCGACCCGGCCGCGGTCGCCCCCGCCTTCGATGGCGGAGGGGAAGCCGGGGATTTCGTGCTGTCCGACATCTATGCCGGTGGCAACGGCACCGCACCCGCGCTGCCCGCGCGTAACGGCTACGATCCGGCCCCTGATATCGGCGCTGACGGTCCAGCATTCGATGCGCTCTTCAGTGCGGTGGTCGAGATCCACACACTGCTCGTCAACGTCACACCGGAGACGACCGAGGAGACCGTCGATGCTCTCTCGACCGCTTCGGTCCGGCTCCGCGAGGCCGTGCCCGGCCTGGTCGGTGTGACGGCGGAGATCGGCGCCGCCGAAGCCCGGCTCTCGGAGACGAACGTGGCGGCCGAGACCTCGCGCCTGGAGCTTGAAGGACGGCTCGACGCACTGATCGGGGTGGACGAGTACGAAGCCGCCAGCGAGCTCGCCGCGGCGGAGCGCACCCTGTCGGTTCTCTACGCCACGCAGGCGCGCATCCTCGCGCTCAGCTTCGCGGATTACCTGCGCTGATGGCTGGCGGGTGCCCGGGCCGGGTAATCGTGCCGCTCTCGCTGCCGGGCCTCGTTCTCGCAGTTCTCGCCGCTGCTTTGGTGGCACTGCCGGGCGCCGTAGCGGCACAGCCGCGCATCAAGGACCTCGCCGCCTTCGTCGGTATCCGTGAGAACCCGCTGCTCGGCTATGGCGTTGTGATCGGCCTGCAGGGCACGGGCGACAGCGCACGCCGCGCTCCCTTCACCCGCGAGGCGATCTCGGTCTGGCTGGAGCGCCTCGGCACCAACGTCGGGGACGAGCAGTTCGCGACCGCCAACGTCGCCTCGGTTCTCGTGACGGCGACGCTGCCGCCCTTCGCGCGATCGGGCTCCAAGCTCGACGTATCGCTCTCGTCGATCGGCGATGCCAGCAGCCTGCTGGGCGGCACCCTGATCCTGACACCGCTCTATGGCGCGGATGGCGAGGTCTATGCCGCCGCCCAGGGTCCGATCATCGTCTCGGGCTTCGAGGCGGCGGGCGCAGCCGAGCGGGTCACCGAGGGCGTGCCCACGAACGGCGCGATTCCGAACGGCGCTACGGTCGAACGCGAGATCGGCTACCGCCTGCCCGAGGATGGCTTTCTGCGCCTCGCGCTGAACGACCCCGACATCACGACCGCGCATCGCGTGGCCGCAACCATCAACCGGCGCATAGCCAAGGGTACCGCGCGCGCCGAGGATCCGGCGACCGTCCTGGTCTCTACCTCGGCCAGTGGCATGCGTGCCCTGACGCTGATGGGACAGATCGAGGGGCTCCGTGTCACGCCGGACACGCGGGCCCGCGTCGTGATCGACCAGCGGTCTGGGACCATCGTGCTCGGTGAGAACGTGCGCATCGGCCGGGTCGCGGTGAGCCAGGGCAACCTGAACATCCGCGTCACCGAGCGCCCGGTCGTCTCACAGCCCAATCCCTTTGCCGAGGGCGAGACGATCGTGCTCCCCACGACCGAGGTGGGGGTGGACGAGGACGAGGATCGCCGGATTTCGCTGGTGGAGGAGACAGCGACGCTGGCCGATCTGGTAACGGGCCTCAACGCCCTCGGCGTCGGCCCCCGTGACATGATCGACATCCTGCAGGCGATCCACGCCGCCGGCGCCCTGCACGCCGATATCGTGATCCGGTAGTGACGCGGGCCGAGGCACTGACGACGGGCACGCTCGTGGATCCACTGATGGACAAGCGGCGGCGCCAACAGGACACTCGTCAAGGTCGCGCTGGGCTGTTTCTGGAGCGCCCGTTTTCAGCGCCGGCGCCGCTGCGCGCCCCCCATCGCGCCGAGCCCGGCGAGCAGCGGCGCCGCCGACGCCGGCAGCGGGACCGGCGCGAAGGCGCCGGTGACGATGGGCACGGGACCGGCGCTCTGGTCAGCGATGAAGGCGGAACCACCTGCGGCGACGGGAACTCCAGGCCGACACCGAAACCGGCCATCAGGGTGTGCTGGAACAGGAGGTCGGTGCCCTCTGCAAGCTCGAAGCCTGCGACACTCAGCTCCCGGCCGACCACGCACTCGCACAGCACGCCGCCCTCGAGAATGGAGAGGGAGGTGTCGTCCTGGCTGAACACT
>JBCBPG010000541.1:0-3664 GCA_039820865.1 Pseudomonadota bacterium | reverse complement strand
GCGCCGGCTCGATCCGCCGGCGCCCGGTCAGCAGCGTCTCCGGGCTCCGCCCCGCGGCGGCGTGGTCCGTCGCCGCCTGCTCCAGCGCAGGCCGCAGGGCCAGGACGCTGGAGCGCGCGACAAGGGCGTCACGCGCGGCCGGCCATGCCTCCAGCGCGCCGTCCAGCGCCAGCACCAGCGCGTCGCCGTCATCGACCAGGAAGCGCGCGGCGACCAGCGCGTCGACCAGCCGGCGCGACGCGCTGGTGCTGGCGCTGGACGGCGCGCTGGAGGCATGGCCGGCCGCGCGGGACGCCCTTGTCGCGCGCTCCAGCGTCCTGGCCTTGCGGCCTGCGCTGGAGCAGGCGGCGACGGACCACGCCGCCGCGGGGCGGAGCCCGGAGACGCTGCTGACCGGGCGCCGGCGGATCGAGCCGGCGCGCGAGGCGCTGGCCACCGACGCCACCCTGTTCTCGCCCGCCGTCCACGACTTCGTCGACGCCTCGGTCCGGGCGGCAGGGCGGCGGCGCCTGCGTCTGGCCGGGGCGGTCGCGGCGCCGGCGGTGCTGGCCGCGGCCGTCGTCGCCATGGCCGTCTTCGACCAGGGGACGACGGCGGACCGGGGCGCGGCCTCGCCCGTGGCGGCGGGTCAGGACGCTGGCGTGGCGTCGACAGCGGGTGCCGGCGCCGCGACCGGGGCGCCCGTGGTCGCCGATGGCGGGCAGGTCACGCCCCCGGTCGATCCGGGCGCGGCCGATGTGCCGGATGGCGCAGGTGCAGGCCCCGTGGATCCGACACCCGCGCTGGTCGAGATCGAGCGGCTGGAGAATGCCCTCGCCGACGCCCTCGACCGGCTGGACACCGCCACCGAGGCGCGCGACGCGGCCGTCTCGGCTGCGGCCGAGGCACGCGCCCGCGCCGCCGAGGCCGAGGCGAGGGCCGGCCGCTCGCAGAGCCTGGCCGAGCAGGCGGTCGCCGAGGCGCGCCAGGCGACCTCCCGCCTCGAGACCGAGCTTGCCGCCACCGAGGCGACGCGGCGCGAGGCGCTGGCGATGCTGGTCTCGGGGATCGACACGCTCGACGGCCTGATCGCCCGGCTGGCGACGGCGCCCGCGGGCGCGCTGCCCGAGGGGGTGATGTTCCGCGCCGTCGCGCTCCGCGAGACGCTGGCGGGCCGGCTCGCCGGCAGGCTGGGCGCGACCGTGCCCGTCGGCGGCCCGGCGCCGGTGGACCTGCTGGCGGCCGAGGGCGAGCGGCTGTCCGCCGAGAGCCGGTTTGCCGAGGCGCGCGCCGTCTGGTCGCAGGCGCTGGTGCTGCTCGACGCGGCGCCCGGGCCCGACACGGCCGAGCAGGCGGCGACGCGGGCGACGCTCGAGGCGCGGCTGGCCGAGGTGGCCCTGACGCTGGGCGACCCTGCCGCGGCGCGCGAGGCCTTTGCCGCCACCGCGCCGATCGCGCCGCCGGCCGGGGACCCCGCGACGGCGCTCACCCCGGCCGCCACGCTTGTCGGTGTCGGCGATGCCGAGCGGGCGTCGGGCGATGCCGTGGCCGCCGCCGCAACCTACGACGCCGCCGTGACCCGGGCCCGCGCCGGGGTGCTGACCGCGCCGACGGCCCCGGCCCGCCAGCGCGCGCTGGCCCTGTCGCTGGGCCGTCAGGCGGCGCTGGCGCTGGCGCGGGGCGAGACGGCGTCGGCCCGTGCGCCGGCCGAGGAGGCACTGGCCATCTCCCGCGCGCTGGCCAGCGGCGGCAGCACGACCGCCGCGCGCGACCTCGCCGTGGCGCTGATCGCGGCCGGCCGGGCGCGCCAGGCCGGGCGGGCCGGCGCCGCTGCCCGCGCCGCCTTCGAGGAAGCCGCCGGCCTCGCCCGCCGGCTGGACGCGGCCGTGCCACCGCTGCCCGGCGTGGGCGGCGACCTGGTGGCCGCGCTCGCCGGCCTCGCGGCGACCAGCCAGGGCGAGGCCCGCACCGCCGCGCTGACCGAGGCCCGCCGCCGTGCCGACACGCTGGACGAGCGCGACCTGCCGGCCGCCACCCTCGAACGCTGGCGCGAGGTCCTGGCCGCCGCCCGTTGAGCCGAACGCCGGGCGCGCGATCGCCGGGCGCGCGATAACGGCCCCGCCCTCGCCCCCCCGCGTCCTTCCGTGCTAGCCCGGCAGGCGCGTCCGCCATGCGGCAGCGGGCGCCGGCGGACAGAACGGCTGGAGGACGGCATGCGACCCCTCGACGGCATCCGGGTGCTCGATCTCACCAACGTGCTGGCGGGCCCGTTCTGCTGCCACCAGCTGGCCCATCTCGGCGCCGAGGTCATCAAGGTCGAGGCCGCCGGGCGCGGCGATCTCGCCCGCAACCTGGGCGCCGATCCCGCGCTCAACCGCGCGGGCATGGGCGTCAGCTTTCTCGCCCAGAACGCCGGCAAGAAGTCGGTGACGGTCAACCTCAAGACCGAGGCCGGGCGCGAGCTGCTCATGCGCCTCGTGACCACGGCGGACGTGCTGGTCGAGAACTTCCGGCCGGGCGTCATGGACCGCCTCGGCGTCGGGTACGAGACGCTGCGCGCGGCACGGCCCGAGCTGATCTACTGCGCCATCTCGGGCTTCGGTCAGGACGGGCCCTGGGTGCACCGGCCGGCCTATGACCAGATCATCCAGGGCGCCTCGGGCGTCATGTCGATCACGGGCGACGCCGACAGCGCGCCGCTCCGCGTCGGCTATCCCGTCGCCGATACCGTGGGCGGGCTGACGGCGGCGATGGCGATCTCGGCCGCGCTGAATGCGCCGAGGCGCGGCGGCTTCATCGACGTCTCGATGCTGGAGAGCGTGATCGCCACCATGGGCTGGGCCGTGTCGAACTGGCTGATCGCCGGTGTCGAGCCCACCGCCAACGGCAACGAGAACATGACCTCGGCCCCCTCGGGCGCGTTCATGGCCGCCGACGGGCTGATCAACATCGCCGCCAACAAGGACGAGCAGTGGGAGATCCTGGCCCGCCATCTCGGCCGCGAGGACCTGATCGCCCATCCCGACTACGCCACGCGCGAGGACCGCAAGCGCAATCGCCTTGCCCTGAAGGCCGAGATCGAGGCCGCGCTGGCCGCCCGCCCGGCGCGCGACTGGGCCAGGGAACTGAACCGCCTCGGCGTGCCCGCCGGCGCCGTGCTGAGCGTGCCCGAGGTGCTGGCGATGCCGCAGATCGCCGAGCGGGGCCTGATGGCGACCTTCCCCAACGCGCCGGGCGTGGGCCGCGACATCTCGGTCGTGCGCACGGGGCTGAAGATCGACGGCGAGGCGCCCGCGGTCGACACGCCCCCGCCCGAGCTCGGCGCCGACAATGCCGAGATCTACGGCGCGCTGGGATACACCGCCGAGGACCTCGACCGGCTGGCCGCGGAGGGCGCGATATGAGCGAGCCGAGCGACGTCGCCGACTGGTGGTCGACCGCGATCATCGACATGGAGCCCGGCCGGATCGCCTTTCGCGGCCACGAGATCCAGGACCTGATCGGCCACGTCACCTTCCCCCAGATGGTCTGGCTGATGACCCGCGGCGCGCTGCCGTCCGAGGGCGAGGCACGGCTGCTCGAGGCGGCGCTGGTGGCCGCGGTCGATCACGGGCCGCAGGCGCCCTCGATCGCCGCCGCGCGCATGGCCGTCACCTGCGGGCTGTCGCTGAACGGCGCGATGGCG
>JBCBPG010000540.1:0-3667 GCA_039820865.1 Pseudomonadota bacterium | reverse complement strand
GTGACGTCGCGCCCCTCGAAGACCACCCGCCCGGCATCGGGGCGCACGAGGCCCGAGACCATCTGCATCAGCGTCGTCTTGCCCGCCCCGTTGGGCCCGATCAGCGCATGGCACTGCCCATGCGCCAGCGCGAGCGACACGCCGTCCACCGCCCTCAGCGCCCCGAAGGCCCGGGCGAGACCGTCGATCTCCAGCATCGGCGCGGTCACGGCAGGCGTCCGGGGGTGCGCCCGGCAGCCCGGCCGGACGTCCAGAGCCGGTCGGCCGCCCGCGCCAGCCCGCCCCGCGCATAGAGCACCGAGAGCACGAGGAGCGGCCCGAAGATCAGCCGCCAGTGCTCGGTCACCCGGCCGAGCGCCTCCTCGATCAGGACGAAGGCGAAGGCGCCGAAGAGCGGCCCGTTCCGCGTCGCCTGCCCCCCGATCAGCACCACCACGATCAGGTCGCCCGAACGCTGCCAGGCCGCCGTCGCGGGGCTGACGAACTCGCTCTCATGCGCGGCCAGGAACCCCGCGACGCCCGCCACCGCGCCCGCGATCACATAGGCGACCAGCCGGTGGCGCAAGGTCTCGAAGCCCAGCGTCTCGACGCGCACCGGCGCCTCGCGCGCGGCCACCAGCACCCGGCCGAGGCGCGAGCCCGCGATCCGGCCGATCGCGAACCACGTGCCCGCCAGCGCCGCCAGCGTGACGGCGTAGAGGACGCCCGGCGCCTCCATCAGCCGCGTGCCGAAGAGCTCGGAGGTCGACCAGAGCGTCAGCCCGTCGTCGCCGCCATAGCGCGACAGCGCCGAGGCCGCGAAGAACACCATCTGCCCGAAGGCCAGCGTGATCATGATGAACTGCACGCCCGTGGTGCGCAGCGCGATCGCGCCGGTCACGGCGGCAAAGGCGGCCGAGGCCGCGATCGCCAGCACCAGGATCGTGACGGTGTCGTGGATCCCCTCGGCCAGCGCGATCCCCGTCGCATAGGCCCCGATGCCGAGAAAGGCGGCGTGCCCGAAGCTCACCAGCCCCGCGCGCCCGATCAGGAGGTCGAGCGAGAGCGCCGCGATCGCCAGGATCATCGCCCGCATCACCAGCGAGGCGAGATAGGCGTCGCCGCCCAGCGGCTCGGCCCACCCGACGCCGCTGCCGAGCGCCAGCGCCGCGAACAGCGCCAGCGCCGGCCAGGCGGCATCCGACGGGCCGGGCGTGCGCTCAGCCATGGCCGGGTGCGGGGAAGAGGCCCTGCGGGCGCCAGAACAGGACGGCGGCCATCAGCACATAGACCAGCATCGCCGCCAGCGCCGGGCCGACCTGCGCCGCGCCCGAGGGGCCGAGGACGAGGCCCATCGCCTCGGTCACCACCTGTCGGCCGAGCGTGTCGGCCAGCCCGACGATCAGCGCCGCGATGAACGCCCCCCGGATCGACCCGATCCCCCCGATCACGATCACCACGAAGGCGGTGATCAGGAGGTCGTCGCCCATGTTCGGCTCGACCGCGAAGACCGGCGCGGCCAGCGCGCCCGCGAACCCCGCCAGCATCGCGCCCAGCGCGAAGACGCCCAGGAACAGCCGCCGCACGTCGATCCCCAGCGCGGCCAGCATCGCGGGGTTGGTCGCGCCCGCCCGCACCAGCATCCCCGCGCGCGTCCCGTGCACCGCCGCCCAGAGCCCCAGCGCCACCGCCAGCCCCGCGGCGATCAGCGCCAGGCGATAGACCGGGTAGCGCAGCGTCTCGGTCAGCTGCACGCCGCCGTCCAGCGCCGCGGGCACGTCGATCGAGATCGGCGTCGCGCCCCAGATCGCCCGCGCCGCCTCGTTCAGGAACAGGATCACGCCGAAGGTCGCCAGCACCTGGTCGAGATGGTCGCGGTCATAGAGGTGTCGAAAGACCAGCCGTTCCAGCGCTAGCCCGACCGCCAGCGCCCCCGCCAGCCCCACGACAAGGCCGGTCCAGAACCCGCCCGTCAGCGCCACGCCCGCGACGGTCAGGTAGGCGCCGACCATGTACTGCACGCCGTGGGCGAGGTTGATGAACCCCATGACGCCGAAGACCAGCGTCAGCCCGGCCGCGATCAGGAACAGCAGCACGCCGAGCTGGAGCCCGTTCAGGAGCTGGATGAGCAGAAGGGTCGTCGACATGGGGGCTCCATCCCCCATCCCGCGCGCCCGGGCAAGAGGCGGCAACGGGCGACCGTCCCGTGCCCCACCCACCCTCCCGCTCCGGGCCGGTCGCCCGCCCCCGCCCCTGGGGGGCGCATGCCAACCTCGCGTGAGCACGGGCGCCCTGCCCACCCACGTCAGGTTAGGCCCACGCGGATGAAGATCCCGTTGCGCCCGCGCCTCCAGCAGCGTTCGCTGAATGGTAACGGGATTGCGGCAACGATGACGTGGGAGGGAGCGAGGATTGGGGCGGCTCCGTTCGGTCGGAAGCCGCTCTACAGCGCTTGCCGACCTGACTGCGTCAGGTCTCGCGCTCTAGCTTGTTTTGTTTGCCGCATTTTCTTGTCGCCAGACTGAGTCAGTCTGGCTGGAAAATGCTCTAGGGGCGGCGGTCGTGCAGGACCTCCAGCGGCAGCGGGCTGGTCGCGCCACCCAACGGGGTGGCGAGGATCGCCGCGGCGAGCGCCTCGCCCGCCAGCGGCGCCAGCATGACGCCCGGATGCCCGACGGCGGCGTACAGGCCCGCGCAGCCGGCGACCGGCCCGATCAGCGGTGCCGCGGGCATGGGGCGCAGGCCGGTGCGCGCCCGGCGCACCACCGGCGGCCCCGCCAGCCGCAGCGCCCGGGCCGCGGCCGCCGCGACCCGCGCGCCGATGGCCTCGGCGGTCTCGCCGGCCGCCACCCCTGTCGCGACGCGAAGCAGGCCGGGCGCGACGGTCCGGCACTCGATCTCCGGGGTGTCGAGCAAGGGCGCAATGGTCGCGTGCCCCGCCGCGATCTCGACCAGCGCGGCGGGCGAGCCCGGGATGTCGACCGCGGCCCAGGGGGCCAGCAGCGCTGGCACGCCGCGCCCGCCCGCGACGACCGCCGCCTCGACCTCGATGGCGCCAAGGTCGGTCAACACCGCCCGGACCCGGCCGGCCCCGGCCTCGATCGCCCGGGCGCTGGCGGCGACGAGCCCCCCGGGGCCGGTCGCGGCCGCAACCAGCAGGCGGGTCGCCCCGGCCACCTCGACCGCCATCTCGCCCGGCGCGTCGACGGCGGCGGCGGGCGGGTGGGCGAGGGCGGGCAGGCGTTCGGCGATCGCCTCGCGCCCGATCAGGCGCGCGCCCTCGGTGGCCGCGGCGCGTGCCTCGCTCAGCGCGGGATCGGCGTCCTGGACGATGGCGCCGCAGCGGCGGACGGGCAGGGCGGGCAGCACCGTCGCCAGCCGCGCCCAGGCCGCCATCGCAGCCCGCCGCAGCGCCCGCGTCCCGGCATCACCTGGCTCGCTCAGCACCTCGCCGACCCAGCCGGTCGAGGCACCGCTGACGCCCGCCGCCGGCCCCACGGCCTCGATCACCGTGACCCGCGCGCCGCCCGCGGCCAGCGCATGGGCCACCGCCGCGCCCATGATCCCGGCCCCGATCACCGCGACGCGCGGCCCGGCGGCGACGCGCGGCCCGGCGGCGACGCGCGGCCCGGCGGCGACGCGCGGCCCGACCGCGACGCGCGGCCCGGGGGCGACGCGCGGCCCGGTC
>JBCBPG010000539.1:0-3668 GCA_039820865.1 Pseudomonadota bacterium | reverse complement strand
CGGCGGCGGACGGGGGCGCATGGCATGGCGGGGCCACATCCGCGGCCGGACCCGTCACCCATCCTCGCTGCGCGGACCCTGCCCCCGCCCGCCCGGGAGCCTCGCCTGCCCGGCGAGGGCGGGACGCCGCCGCCGTACCGCCCGGGCACCACGCGACCCGCGTCCCGTCATCCGCGGCCCGCATGCCCGTCGACAACGCCGCCGCCCCCGACCTGAGGCGGATCGCGGCGCTTTCCGCCCTGGCGCTCATGTCGTCGCCCGACCCGGCAGGGAGCGGGGCGATCAGGCCCGGGGTGAAGTCCTGATGGCCTGGAAGGGCACCGATGGCGCGGCGGCCCGCGCGGCGTCTCCCGGCGGATCCGCGCGCGGCCAGCCCGGGATGGCGGACGAGGCCGCGGCGGACAGGCTCTCGGCCGGCTCTGAGGGTGCCGCGACCCGGGGCGTGTCGTCGCAGGAGGTGCCTGCCTTGCCGGAACGTCCGCAGGGCTGCGCGCGGGGCCCGGCGCGGCCGATCGCGGCAGGCGAGGCAGGTCCGTCGAGCGCGCGGCCGCACCGCGAACCCGCGCCGGATCGCGCGCCCGACATCGCTCGGGAGGGCGGACCGGCGGCGCCGGACCAGCCGTCCGCCGCCGGACAGGGCATCGCACAAGCGGCACCAGCGCCCCACTCCCCGCTCCAGTGCCCCACCACGCCCGCGTCCCCGACGCCGGGACGGCAGGGTCCGGCAGTGTCTTCCCGCGCGCCGTCGTGCCAGTCGGTCGACGCCGCCGCGCCGCATCCGGATACCGGCGCACCGCGCCCTTGGGGCTCGAGCGTCGACCGCCCGCCACCATCGCCATCGCCATCGCTGTGGGCGCCAAGCGTGTCGTCCGCGGCGCATGCGTCGGGAGCGGCGGCGCAGGGGCAGCAGGGTGATCGCCCGCCGGCCACTGCCCGGGCGGCCGCCGTTTCGGCGGGCGGTCCGGCGCATGGTGAGCCTGCCTGCCCCCCAGCCGCCGCCTCGCCCGCGCATGCGGCGGCGGGCGGGGCGGGGGGCGCGCTGGTGGGCGCGGCGTCGGATGCGGCGTCGGATGCGACGTCGGGCGCGCCCGTGGGCGGGGCCGTGGGAGAGGCCCGGTCGCATCGTCAGGGCCCGCTCTGCGAGCCTGCCGCCGACGGTGCGATCGAGGCGGTCTGGGCGGCCGGCCGACGGCGGAGCGGTTTCGTCAACGCCGGCGATGCGCTCAGTGCCGTGGTGATCGCGGCGCTTTCCGGCCGGCCGGTCCGCCATGTCCCGGCCGCCGTCCCGCCGCCAGGCGGGGCCGGCGCGGACCCGTCGCCAACCACGCCCGTCGGCGGCCTTCGATCCGCCGAGGGCGCCGCGGAGCAGGGTGGCGCCAGCGCCCCGATGCCAGCCGCACACGCGGCCTCCTGCGGCAAAACCGTCGCCCCGGGCGCTGCCGCCGCCGATCCGGGACCGGGCATGTCGCCCGATCGCGGCGCGCCGGGCCAGGGGGCGGCGCGCCTCGTCGCCATCGGGACCATCGCGCAGACGCTGGCGGGCGGGACCGTCCATCTCTGGGGCACGGGGCTCGACGCCTCGATCAACCGACAGGCGCCGGGAGAGCCCTGGGCACCGCCGCCCGACACCCGCTTCGTCGTCCATGCGCTGCGCGGCCCGCGCACGGCGGCTGCGCTGGCGGCCCATGGCATCGCCGCACCCGCGGTCTGGGGCGATCCCGGCTATCTCGCCCCCCGCCTCTGGCCCGATGCGGCGGCGGAGAAGACGCATGACCTCGGCGTCGTCCTCCACCTCTCGGAACTGGCGACCCGCGGCCCCGCCGCCGTTCCCCGGCCCGAGCACCGGCGCTACAGCATCCCCGCCGACTGGGCCGGCCGGGTGCGCCTGATCACCATGGACACCGCCGCCAGCCTCGCCGGCATCGCCGCCAAGGTGGCCGAGATCGCCGCCTGCCGCCGCGTGCTCTCGACCTCGCTGCACGGTCTCGTCATCGCCGATGCCTACGCCATCCCCGCCGCCTGGTTCGCCCTCCATGGCGAGGGGCCGGTGCGGCTGGCGATCGACGATCCGGATGCGCGGATCGATCACCGCTTCCGCGACCTCTACGCGGGGCTCGGGCGGGCGGAGGTGACGGTCTTCGGCACGCCGCGCCCGGCCGCCACCGACTGGGCGGCCGCCATGCGCTGCCTCGATACCCTCGAGCCGAGCGGTTTCGACCCGGCGCCCCTGATCGACGCCTTTCCCGGCCCGCTGGCCCCGCACGCCCATGCCGCCCGCTGGCCCAGCCCCGCGCACGCGCTCGAGGAGACGACATTATGACCGAGACGCATCCCGACGGGCCGGCGGCCGGGCCGGCCGGCCCCTGGCCGCACCGCGGCGCGATGGCGCGCGAGGCGCGCGGCGGTCTGCTCGCCCGCCTCGTCGGCGGCAGCCGGCAGGCCGGCCGTCGGCCCGCCGCGGCGCCACCGGCCGGTGCGTCGCGCGACCCGGTCGGTCGCGTGAGCGCCGGCGACCCCGCCGCCGATCCGGTCGCACGCCCCGACAGGCCGGCCGCGGGCGCGCCCTCGCTGGCGGCCACGGCGCCCCGGGCCGCCGTGGCACCGCCGCCCCCGGCCGACCTCGCCCTCCTGCTCGAGACGGCCGAGCACCATCCCTTCGCCCATTACGATCAGATCGCCCGCATCCGTGGGGCGGATCCGGACGGGCCGGAACCGGCCGATGCAACGCCGCCGCGCGGCAGGCTCGCGGCCGCGCCCCCACCCGGGCGACGCGGACGGATCGCGGCGGCGCCCGACGCGGCCGAGGCGGCGCGCATCGCCGCGGCAGGCGCCGGCCCGGCAGCGGCGCCGGCCCGCCCGCCGCTCAGCCGCTACATGACCCAGCTGCGCGACGCCCTGCCGGACATCGCCGGCACCGACCGCGACTGTCCCTATGCCGCAGCGCGCTTCGCCGCCTGGTACGCGACCGAGGGAGCGGGGCGGCTGCGCGGCACGGCACCCCTCGCGCCCGAGACGGCGGCCTTCCTGGCGGCCGAGGCCGGCGATCCCTGGCGCGCCGGTCCCCGGCTCACCCGCCTCGCCGCGCAGCTGCCCGCACTGGCGGTCAGCCCGGAGGCCGGCGCCATGGGCCCGGAGGCCGCGCTCCACGCGGCCGAACGCTGGCTGGCGGCCTGCGACGCCTTCCCCGCGATGGACGCGGCCCTCGCGCCCGCCAGCGCGGTCTCGGCGCTGACCGACGTCCCGCCTGCGGGCGGCGGCGCGCCCTTCCCGCTCGGCGCCTGGCTGGTGGCGGTGCATGCCCGCTCGCCCGCCTACCGCGCGCGCTACGACATCGCGACGCCGGCCGGGCGGGTGGGCTTCGTGTTCGACATGCTGCTCCACCACGCGACCGTGCCGATGCGCCGCCTCGCCTTCAATGCCGAGGCCGTCGCCTGGTTCGCCGCACCGGCCGACGGGGCGGTCGACGGTCTCGGCCGCCTCGAGCTGCTCGTCGCGATCGAGGCGGGCTGGCTGCCGCGCCTGCCCCGGCTGCCCGAGGGCGAGGCCCGCGCCGTGATCCGTGCCCGCTTCCGCGCCCAGGCCTGCCGCGCCTTCCCCGCGCTCGCCGCCTTCTCGACGCTCGACCACGCGACCTGGCGCGCGGGCGATGCGATGCTGGAGGTGGCGGG
>JBCBPG010000538.1:0-3676 GCA_039820865.1 Pseudomonadota bacterium | reverse complement strand
TCAGCGCGAAAGCGGCTACGAGCGCGAAGGCGATCGTCTCCAGCGTCCGCTCCAGCCCCATGATGTAGAGGCCGAGCATGTAGCCCTGTGAAAGCGACGCGAGCAGGGAGCCGACGTAGAACGCGGAGTTCCAGCGTTTGTGCAGCTTTCCCGTCGTTTTGGCGCGAAACTCGAACGCGACCCCCCGCAGGATGAGCGCAACGAGAAGGATCGCACAGGGCAGGTAAAGCGCGGTGAGAATCTGCCCGTGCGCCGCCGGGAAGGCGACGAGCAGGAGGCCCACCGCCATCACCAGCCAGGTCTCGTTCGCGTCCCAGAACGGGCCGATGGAGGCGACCATGCGGTCCTTTTCGTCCGGCTCCGCGAAGGCGGTCAGCACGCTGAAGGCGATGGCACCGGGCGTGGCGCTCAGCCCCTCGATATAGGCGCCCAGCATGTAGCCCTGGCTGAGCCCCGTCATGACCGAGCCCGAGAGGAAGGCGAGGTTCCACCAGCGCTTGGTTGCCCCCGGCGCCTTGGCGCGGAACTCGAAGGCGACGCCGCGCAGGATCAGGCCGATCAGCATGATCGAGACGGGGATGTAGAGCGCCGTCAGGATCGTCCCGTGCGCCGCCGGGAAGGCGACCAGCAGGATGCCGATCGCCAGCACCAGCCAGGTCTCGTTCGCGTCCCAGAACGGCCCGATCGAGGCGACCATGCGGTCCTTGTCCTCCTCCTCGGCCAGCGCGAAGAGGGCGCCGACGCCGAGGTCGTAGCCGTCGAGCACGACGTAGACGAGGATCGACAGGCCCATCAGCCCCGCAAAGATCATCGGCAGCGTCGTCTCGGGATCGGGGATGAGATCCATCATGGCGTCGCCCCCTACTCGGCCGGGACGAAGGCGGCGGCCGGGTGGCCGGCCTCGCGCCCGCCGTCGGCCATGCCGTCACCCGGCGTTCCGGCGGCCTTGCGCGTCAGATAGAGCACCACGCTGACATAGGCAGCGAGCAGCCCGACATAGACGGCGAGATAGGCCGTGAGGCTGCCGAGGATCACGGTGGCGCCCACCGGCCCCGCGGCCTCGCCCGTCGAGAGGACGCCGGTGACCAGCCAGGGCTGGCGGCCGATCTCGGTCACGTACCAGCCGGCGAGCGTCGCGACCCAGCCAGCGGGGGTCATGAGGACGAGCGCGCGGAGCGGCCAGACGCCGATCTCGCCGCCTTCGCCCCGCGTGCGGTAGAGCCGCCAGGCCGCGACCCAGGACACCGCCAGCATCAGGAGCCCGACGCCGACCATCACCCGGAAGGCCCAGAAGACGGGCGCCACGGGCGGGTGCAGCGCCGTCCCGTCCTCGGCCACGAAGTCGTTCAGCCCCTGCACCTCGCCCGAGAAGCTGTGCGTCAGCACGAAGGAGGCGAGGTAGGGGATCTCGATGGCGAAGTCGTTCTCGCGCGTCTCCTCGTTCGGCATGCCGAAGAGGACGAGATCGGCGGGACCCGTCTCCCAGTGCCCCTCCATCGCGGCGACCTTGGCGGGCTGATGCTCGAGCGTGTTGAGCCCGTGCATGTCGCCCGCCAGGATCTGCAGCGGGATCGCCGCCGCGGCCAGCCAGACGCCGGTCTTGAGCCCGAGGATGGCCGAGCGCCGCTCGCCCCAGAGGAGGCGCAGCGCCGAGAGCCCGGCGATCAGGAAGGCCGTCGTCAGCACCGAGGCCAGCAGCATGTGCGTCAGGCGATAGGGCATCGACGGGTTGAAGATGATCGCCCACCAGTCGGTCGCATGGGCCACGCCGTCGCGCATCTCGAAGCCCTGGGGCGTGTGCATCCACGAGTTCAGCACGATGATCCAGAAGGCCGACATCGTGGTGCCGAAGGCGACGAGGAAGGTCGCCAGCGTATGCACCCGGTTCGAGACCTTGCGGAAGCCGAACAGCATGATCCCGAGGAAGACGGCCTCGAGGAAGAAGGCCGTCATGACCTCATAGGCGAGCAGCGGGCCCGCGACGTTGCCCACCTTCTCCATGAAGCCCGGCCAGTTGGTGCCGAACTGGAAGCTCATCGTGATGCCGGAGACCACGCCCATCGCGAAGCTGAGCGCGAAGATCTTCACCCAGAAGAAGTAGTTGTCCATCCAGCGCTGATCGCCGGTCGCGTTGTAGCGCAGCTTGAAGAACAGCAGCAGCCAGCCCAGCGCGATCGTGATCGTCGGGAACAGGATGTGGAACGAGATGTTCGCCGCGAACTGGATGCGGGCGAGCATCAGGGCGTCGAGCGTAGCCATGGCCGGCCTCCTTGCCTTGCGTAGGCCGGATATGGTCCGCCACGCCCCCGTGCTCAGACGGCGCCATGCCGCATGGGGCAGCATTGTCAGTCCGACGCGGCACTATCCCGACCGTCGGAAGCCGTTCCGCACCGCAACCCCGTCAGTCGAACCGCCCGGTCGCGGGATCGTAGGTCAGGAGCCGGCCCGAGGCGATGTCGATATAGCTGCCATGCAGCGTCAGCGCGCCCTCCTCGATTGCCTGTCGCACGAAGGGGAAGGTGGCGAGGTTGCTCAGGCTCTCGACCACCGCCTCGCGCTCCAGCGCGCGCAGCCGGTCCTCGCGCGGCTCGACGCCGGCGACGCGCTCATAGGCGGGGCGCAGGATGTCGATCCAGCGGCCGATATAGCTGTGCCCCGCCTCCAGCGCCGGGGCCTCGCCCGCGCACATGTCATGGCACGCCTTGACGCCGCCGCAGGTCGAGTGGCCGATCACCACGATATGCGCGACCCGCAGCGCCGTGACCGCGTATTCGACCGCCGCCGAGGTGCCGTGGTGGCCATGATCGGGCGCATGCGGCGGTATCAGGCTGGCGACGTTGCGCACGACGAAGAGATCGCCCGGCTCGGCGCCGAACATCTCGACCACGTTGACACGGCTGTCGCAGCAGCTGACCAGCATCGCGCGCGGGCGCTGCCCGGCCTCGGCGAGGCTGCGGTACCATGAGCGGTTCTCGGCCCACTGGGTGGCGTGCCAGCCGGCATGGCGCTTCCTGAGATAGGCCGGCAGCGGGGTGGCCGGCGGCGTGCCGGCGGCGTGCATGGGGGGCGTGGCGGGCGGGCCGCCTCCCTCGATCCTGCCCTCGCCTTCGCCGTCCATGCCTGCCGCTCCGCGCCGGTTTCCGCCCCTGCCGTAGCGCGCCGCGGCCCTCAGCGCCAGCACCCCGCGCGCGCGGGGCCCGGCACGCTTGCCCAGTACCGCGCGCCGCCCTATCCCGCGATCGGCGCCGCCCCTGTCGGCTGCGCGAGGACGGGAGGACGCGATGACGACCATGCGGGTGATCGAGGTGGCCGAGCCCGGCGGGCCCGAGGCGATGCGCCTGGGCGAACGGCCGGTGCCGGTGCCGGGCGCGGGCGAGGTGCTGGTCAGGGCGATCAGCGCAGGCGTGAACGGCCCCGACCTCAAGCAGCGCAAGGGCGCCTACCCGCCGCCCCCGGGCGCCTCGGACCTGATGGGGCTCGAGGTCTCGGGCACGGTCGCGGCCGTCGGCGCAGGGGTCGAGCGCTGGCGCGAGGGCGACGCGGTGGTGGCGCTGACCAATGGCGGGGCCTATGCCGAGTATGTCGCCGTCGATGCCCGCCACTGCCTGCCCCTGCCTGGGGGCGTGGGCGCGGTCGATGCCGGCGGGCTCTGCGAGACCTTCTTCACCGTCTGGTC
>JBCBPG010000537.1:0-3690 GCA_039820865.1 Pseudomonadota bacterium | reverse complement strand
GCCGTGCCGGTCTGCTGGGACGACGGCGAGGCGGCGCGCGCGGCAGCGGCGGCCGAGGGGTTCGCGGTCGAGGATCTCGCGCGGGCCGAGGGGCGCGGGATGCAGCGCCGCGATCCCGGGCGAGACGACCAGCACCGCAAGCCCCTCGGCCCGCGCGAGATCCTCGACCGCGAACCCCTCGGCCGCCGCTGCCGCGCGCGCCGCCTCGCCGTCGTCCCAGCAGACCGGCACGGCATCGCCCGCCCTGAGCGCCCGCGCCGCCGCCAGCCCCGAGCGCCCGAGGCCGAGAACGCCGACCCGGCGCCCGGGATAGACGCGCACGGGGATCACGCGCCGTCCTTTGCCGAGAGGACCGGGCAGGCCATGGCGGGCGGCACCGCCCTCTCCCCCGACCCCTCTCCCGGCGGGAGAGGGGGGCGCGAACGGCGCGGCCGGCGCTTCCCCCCTCCGTCTCGGAGGGGGGCCAGGGGGGAGGGCGTCGGGGAGGCCGGCGCCGCCTGCATCAGCGCACCTTCAGGGTGGCGAGGCCGATCAGCGCCAGGATCATCGCGATGATCCAGAAGCGGATGACGATCGTGGGCTCCTGCCAGCCCTTCTGCTCGAAATGGTGGTGGATGGGCGCCATGCGGAACACGCGCTTGCCCGTCAGCTTGAAGCTCGCGACCTGGACGATGACCGAGACGGCCTCCATCACGAAGAGCCCGCCGATGATCGCCAGCACGATCTCGTGCTTCGATGCCACCGCGATCGCCCCCAGCGCGCCGCCCAGCGCCAGCGAGCCGGTATCGCCCATGAACACCATCGCCGGCGGCGCGTTGTACCAGAGAAACCCCAGCCCCGCCCCGATCAGCGCCGCGCAGAAGATCAGCGTCTCGCCGGTGCCGGGCACGTAGTGCAGCTGCAGGTACTCGGTGAAATCCGACCGCCCGACCACGTAGGCGATCACCCCCAGCGAGCCGGCCGCGATCATCGCCGGCATGATCGCCAGCCCGTCCAGCCCGTCGGTCAGGTTCACCGCATTGGCCGAGCCCGCGATCACCAGCATCGCGAAGGGAACATAGAGGATCCCCGCCCCGATCAGCACGTCCTTGAAGAAGGGCACCGCGATCTGGTTCTGCAGTGCCTCCGGCTGCAGGGCCGTCGCCCATACCGCCGCCGCGGCCGAGACGCCGAGCCCGATCACCAGCCTCAGCCGCCCGCTCACGCCCTTGACCGTGTACTTCGACACCTTGGCGTAGTCGTCGACGAAGCCGATCAGCCCGAAGGCGGCCGTCACAAGCAGCACCATCCAGACAAAACCGTTGTCGAGCCGCGCCCAGAGCAGGGTCGAGATCAGCATCCCGCCGAGGATCAGCACGCCCCCCATCGTCGGCGTGCCGGCCTTGGCCATGTGGCTCTGGGGCCCGTCGTCGCGGATCGGCTGGCCCTTCTTCTGAAAGCGACGCAGCCACTCGATGATCCGGCGCCCGAACAGGAAGGCGAAGATCAGCGAGGTCATGAACGCCCCGCCCGCCCGGAACGAGATGTACCTGAAAAGATTGAAGATATCGCCGCCATCGCTGAAGGCGCTCAGTCCATGCAGCATCTCACCCCTCCTCGCCGGACACACCGGCATCGTCGGCGGGGCGCGCCCGGCCGAGCGCCTTGACGGCCTCGATCACGCGCCCCATGCGGGCCCCCTTGGACCCCTTGACGACGCAGACGTCGCCCGCGTCTAGCAGGCTCGCCACGCGCGCCGCCAGCCCCGCGCTGTCCTCGGCCCAGACGCCGCGGCGCGGCCGCTCGAGCGCATCGTGCAGCGCCTTCATCCGCGGCCCGCAGCAGTGGATGACGTCGACGCCCGCGGCCTCGGCCGGGCCCGCCAGGCCCGCATGCAGCGCCGCCTCGGTCCCGCCCAGCTCCAGCATGTCGCCGAGAAACGCGATCCGCCGCCCCCGCGCGACCCGGCCGATCCCATCCTCGACCGGCTGGGCGGCCAGCACCTCGAAGGAGGCGCGCACCGAGGCGGGGTTGGCGTTGTAGGCATCGTCGATCATCAGGACCCGGCCGTCGAGCCCCGAGGGCCCCAGCTCGATCACCCAGCGCTGTCCCCGCCCCTCGACCGGGCGCCAGCCGGCCAGCGTCAGCGCCGCGCGCGCCGGGTCCGCCCCCGCCGCCGTCACCGCCGCCAGCGCCGCCAGCGCGCAATCGGCAAGATGCCTCCCGGGCGCACCGATCCGGAAGGACCAGGGCGCGCCCTCCAGCGCGGCACGCACGACCGTGGCATCCGGGTGCACCGCCGCCTCGACCAGCCTGAGCCGCGCCCCGGCCGCCGCGCCGAACCCGAAGGGCGTGGCCCCCACCGCCCCGGCCGCCGCCGCCAGGATCGGCAGCTGCGCATTGTCGAGCGGCAGGACCGCCGCGCCCCCGGCCTCGAGCCCCGCGAAGATCTCGGCCTTGGCATGGGCGATGCCGGAGACATCGTCGAAGGCCCCCAGATGCGCCTCGGCCACCGTCGTCACCACCGCGACATGCGGGCGCGCGAGGCGCGAGAGCGGGGTGATCTCGCCCGCGTGGTTCATGCCGATCTCGAGCACGGCAAACGCCGTCTCCCGCGGCATCCGCGCCAGCGTCAGCGGCACGCCCCAGTGGTTGTTGTAGCTTGCCTCGGCCGCATGGGTCGCACCCTCGCCCGCCAGCATCCGCCGCGCCATCTCCTTGGTCGTCGTCTTCCCGGCCGAACCCGTGATGGCGATGATCCTGGCCGCCGAGCGGGCGCGCGCCGCAGCGCCGAGGGCGCGGAGGCCCTCCAGCGTACCGCCGACCTCCAGGAGCGGGGCATCGGCCGCCAGCCCCTCGGGCCGCGTGTGCACCATCGCGGCCGCCGCACCGGCCTCAAGCGCCCCGGCGACGAAGGCATGGCCGTCGCGCGCCTCGCCCGCCAGCGCCACGAACAGCTCGCCCGGCGCGATCGTGCGGCTGTCGATCGAGATGCCCGTCGCGGCCCAGTCGCCGGTCGTGCGACCGCCGGTCGCGGCAGCCGCCTCGGCCGCCGTCCACAGGGGCGCTGCACCGGGGCTCATCGGCCCCACCCCGCGGCGCCGGCCACCGCCTCGGGGCCGTCCAGCGCGGCGATGGCGGCGCGGGCGGCCTCGACATCGTCGAAGGGCAGCATCTCGCCCGCCACCTCCTGGCCAGGCTCGTGCCCCTTGCCGGCGACCAGCACCAGATCGCCGGGGCTCGAGGCCATGTCGACGCCCGCCAGGATCGCCTCGGCCCGGTCGCCGATCTCGACGGCGTCGGGACAGCCCTCCATCACCGCGCGGCGGATCGCGGCCGGGTCCTCCGATCGCGGATTGTCGTCCGTCACGATCACCTCGTCCGCCCCCGCCGCCGTCGCCCGCCCCATCAGAACGCGCTTGCCCGGGTCGCGGTCCCCGCCCGCGCCGAAGACGACGATGAGCCGCCCCGCGGCATGGGGCCGGATCGAGGCCAGCGCCGTGGCCAGCGCGTCCGGCGTGTGGGCATAATCGACATAGACCGCCGCGCCACAGGCCCGTCTGCCGGCCAGCTCCATCCGCCCGCGGACCGAGGTCAGCCGCGCCAGCGCCCCGACCGCCGCGCCCGCCTCCTCGCCCGTCGCGATGGCCAGCGCCAGCGCCGTGGCGACGTTCTCCGCCTGGAAGGCACCGACGAGCCCGAGTTCCACCT
>JBCBPG010000536.1:0-3697 GCA_039820865.1 Pseudomonadota bacterium | reverse complement strand
TGGTGGGCGGGCGCTGATCCGGGTGGCGGACGACGGTGCCGGGATCGCCGCGGACCAGCTGGCGCTGGCGGTCGAGCGGCACGCGACCTCGAAGATCGATGGCAGCGACCTGGTCAACATCGCGACCCTCGGCTTCCGGGGCGAGGCGCTGCCCTCGATCGGGGCGGTTGCGCGGCTGACGATCCTGTCGCGACCGGCCGAGGCGGACGCCGCGGCCGAGATCGCGGTGAGCGCCGGGCGTGTCGGCCCCGTCCGCCCCGCCGCCCGCGCGCCGGGCACGACGGTCGAGGTGCGCGACCTGTTCTCGGCCACGCCTGCGCGCCTCAAGTTCCTCAAGACCGCGCGGGCCGAGACGCAGGCGGTCGGCGACATGCTCCGCCGCCTGGCGCTCGCCGTGCCCCATGTCGGCCTGACGCTCGAGGAGGAGGTCACCGGCGCTGCGCCCCGCCGGTTGATGGCCCTCGACCCTGCGCGCGATGGCGATGGCGATGGCGATGGTGGGGAGGGGGCGGCCCGTGTCCGGGCGGAGGCGCTGATCGGCGCGGCGATGACGGACGCGGTCTGGATCGAGGTGGCGCGCGAGGGCCTGGTCCTGAGCGGCCTGGCGGGGCTTCCCTCGGCCGCGAGGGGCACGGCGATGCACCAGTACCTGGCCGTCAACGGTCGGCCGGTGCGCGACCGGCTGCTGCTGGGTGCCGTGCGGGCGGGCTATGGCGACTTCCTGGTGCGCGGGCGGCACCCCGTCTTTGCCCTGGCGCTCGACTGCCCGGCGGCCGAGGTCGATGTCAACGTGCACCCCGCCAAGGCCGAGGTGCGGTTCCGCGACAGCGCGGCGGTGCGGTCGCTGGTCGTCGGGGCGCTCAGGCGGGCGCTGGGCGATGCCGCGCCGGTGGGCGGGGCGCGGGCCGATGGCGCCGCGCTGGCCGCCTGGCGCCCGGCCGGGATCGCCGCGGCGGCCATGGCAGGGATGACCGACCCTGCGCCGGCCGAGGCGCAGCCAGCGCCCGGTGGCCAGGCGATGCCCCGCGTGCTGGCGCCGCTGCGGACGGGACGCTCGGGTGGCGAGTGGCGGCCGGAGCCGCGGTCGCGTGCCCTGCCGGGGCTCTACGAGGCGGCCGCGGCCTGGCAGGCACCCGACCCGTTGCCGGGCGATCCGGGGCACGCAGACCCCCCGCATCCTGAGGCCCCGGCCGCTCCCGACGCCGACGCCGCCGATGCCACGGCTGGCGATACCGGCCATCCCGCGGCCGAACGTCCCCTCGGCGAGGCGCGGGCGCAGCTCCATGGCACCTACATCCTGGCAGAGACCGCCGGGGGCATCGTGCTGGTCGACCAGCACGCGGCGCATGAGCGGCTGGTGCTCGAACGCCTGCGCGCCGAGCGGGCGCGCGACGGCGTCCGCCGGCAGGGGCTTCTGATCCCCGAGATCGTCACGCTCGGCCCGGATGCCGAGGCGGTGCTTGCGGTGGCGCCGCAGCTCGAGGCGCTGGGCCTCGTCATCGAGGGCTTCGGACCCGGCACTCTCTGCGTGCGCGAGGTGCCGGCGCTCCTCGGCCAGGCCGATCCCGCCCGTCTCCTCCGCGACGTGGCCGAGGAGGTGATCGAGAGCGGCACCGCCGAGGCGCTCGCGGCCCGCCTCGACGCGGTACTCTCGCGCATGGCCTGCCATGGCTCGGTCCGCGCGGGGCGGGCGTTGACGCGGCCCGAGATGGACGCGCTGCTGCGCGCGATCGAGGCGACGCCCGGCGCGCAGTGGTGCAACCACGGCCGGCCGACCGCCGTCACGCTGGACCGCGCCCAGATCGAGCGCCTGTTCGAGCGGCGCTGAGGTCAGCCGGACCGGGCGCTGTCCCTTCACCCGGCGCTTACCCTTGCCGGCCATGATGTCGGTCGGCCGCATCTCGGGCGGCCGGTCCCGGAGCATGGCGGAGCCACGATGCGCGAGAAGTCCCAGTTTGCCGAGGCGCGGGTTCTGGCCAGCCAGGCGCTCGACCTGGCGCAGCGCTTCCGCGTGCCGCCCTATCCGCGCGCCTACGAGGTCTGGTTCACCTATGCGAGCGGCGGCAATGCCGAGCTCAATGCCCATCTCGACAAGGTGCTGGCCGAGCAGGACAGCGTGCCGCCCAGCCTGATCGACCAGCTCTACAACGACTATCTCTCGCCCGGTGCGATGAATGCGGGGGTCGAGCGGATCGGCGCCCAGGCCAATGCCGAACTCGGCCAGGTGATCGACCTGCTCGAGGGCGGGATGGTGGGCGGCGAGCGCATGGGCCGCGCGCTGGAGAGCGCCGAGCGGTCCCTGAACCGTGCCCGCACGGCCGAGGAGCGGGCCAACGCGATGGCCCAGCTCCGCGACGAACAGCGCCTCCACGCGCGCTCGGTCCAGATGCTGAGCGGCAATCTCGACACGATGCGCAGCCAGTTCATCACCATGCAGCGCGAGCTGCGCGAGCTGCGCCAGAGCGTGCTGCTCGATCCGGTCACGCAGCTGCCCAACCACCGCTTCCTGGGCGATGCGCTGGGCCGCCTGGTGGCCGAGGGCACGCCGGTGGGCCGCTCTGGCCGCGGCGCCTGTCTCGGCTTTCTGGACGTCGACGGGCTCTCGGCGGTCAACCGCCAGTGGGGGCGCCGGATCGGCGATGCGGTGATGGCGGAATGCGCGGGGATGGTGCGACGGGTGCTGGCCGAGGGCGACGTCGCCGTGCGGCTCGAGAACGACAGAATCGCCCTCCTGCTGCGCCAGCGCCACAGCGAGGAGACGGCGACGCTGGTCACCGGCCTGCAGGCGGCCGTCAGTGCCATCCGCCTGACGCGCGGCGACAGTGAGGTGGAGGACGGATACATCCGCGGTATCGCCGGCTTCGCCTTCCTGCAGAACGGCGATACCCCTGCGATGCTGTTCGCCAGGGCCGAGGAGACGCTGGCGCTGGCCGACAGCGCGACCGCGCCCGGCCGCGCCGCAACGGGGTAACGCCCGCCGGGCATGGGCAGGCCGGCTGTGCGCTGCCCTGACCCGGCTGCGCCCCTGCGCTTTCGGTGTGTGCCCCGACCCATGGCGTCCACCAGCCGACCGATCGTTCGCGTCATCGCGGGTCTGGAAGGGCAACCACTCACCAATGCCGCACGCACTCCCCAGTGCCACGGCGGCCCGCCGGCCGCCCCGACGCTTGCGTGACCGCCGGAGGCTGTCCCGCAGACGCGTGGCGACAGCTCCGGACGAGAGTGACGCAGGCAACGGCCCTGCCTGAAGACCAACAATGCGACGCGAGTGCGCGAGACCTTCGCAGAATGCACACCGGTCGAGGCCTAACCTGACGCGGGCGGGAGCGGGAGCGAGGCGGGGAAACGGCAGGCGGGCTCGATCTGTCCGGCGGCCCCTGGACCCGATGCCGATCACTCAGGCTCGCAGCCTGCGGCTGTGAAGCAGTCTCGGCATTCTTCGGTGGTGAAGGCGTCGAGCGCGGCGGCGACGGTGTCCCAGAGCGCGCGCTGGTTCTGCTGGCGGCCTTGCGGAGCTGCGCCTCGAGCTTCGAGAAAGCGTTCTCGATCGGGTTCAGGTCGGGGCTGTAGGGCAGCAGGAAGCGGCGTTCGGCGTCGGCTGCCTAGATGGCTTTGGGCACGGCCACACCCTTGTGGCTGCCAAGGTTGCCCACGACGACCACATCGCCGGGGCGCAGCACCGGCACGAGCACCCTCC
>JBCBPG010000535.1:0-3700 GCA_039820865.1 Pseudomonadota bacterium | reverse complement strand
GCTACTCGACCGCCACTCGACCGCCACTCGACCGCCACTGGCCGGGATGGCCGACTGCCGTCGTGGGCGCCGGCGCCGCGTCGGTCCCCGGCATCATGCCGCGATGCCGCGCGCGCGGCGTTCTCCACATGTCGGCGAGGCAGTACCGTTTGGTGCCGAAAGGCCTTGGGATCAGGGCCGTTCTCCGCGCCGGGATCTTCGGGCGGAGCCGTTCTTGCCCGCCGGTCGACACCCGGCAGGGCCAGCCTCGTCCTCGCACGCGATCGCCAACCTGTCCCCGCGCCCGGGACGCCGCCGGGAAGCCGCCGAGACGCAGCCGAGACGCTGGGCGGGCAGTGGCCGGCGGGCCTACCCGACCCCGGGTGGGTGCGCCGCGCCATCAGGGCAGCGACGCGGTCTGTGCGCTCCCTGCGCCGGCGTCAGCGTGGCACCTCCTCGCCGGTGGGTGAGGTCACGACGCCGCGGAGGGGGGCCAGGAAGCGCTCGTCAGGATCCTCCGAGAGACGCACGGCCTTGTTGCGCTCGCGCATGCCGAGCGCGCCGGTGACCACCGTCACCGCCCCGCGGTCGGACTGGACGCGCAGCTGGACCCGGCCGAGCGCGCTCGGCGGCAGGGGCAGCAGGTCGCCCGGGCCAAGGGCGCCGAGTTCGCCCACCGTGAGCCTGCCGACCGGGATGGTGCCGGTCAGCGTCAGCCGTGTCGCCAGCACCTGCTCCAGCATGTGTTCCGCCCAGACACCGCGATTGGCGTCCGACGCGCTCTGCGCATTGGTGAGGTCGCGCTTCAGCGGCTCGAGCGTCGCGACCGGCACGACGAAGTCGAGCCCGGCGCCGCGCTTGTCGTCGCCCACGTGGTAGTTCAGCTTGATCACGAAGATCTCGGAGTTGTCCGGCGCGATGCGGACCATGCCGGGCAGCTGCTCGAAGCGCGACCGCTTGGCCATCCCGATCGCAGAGCGGCCACAGATCTCGACGATCGCCTCGTCGAAGCAGCGCGCCACGAGATCGACGAAGCGGCCATAGATCGCGAGATCGATCGCCGTCAGGCTGCGCGCGAAGTTCGCCTCCTCGAACGAGCCGTCGCCGCCGAGATAGATGTCCAGCACCTTGCCGAGAAGGCGGGGATGCGCCTTGATCAGTCCCGCCCCGTTCCGCGCCGAGTAGCTCAGCAGGTAGATCGCCGAGGGCGCGCGAAGACCGCGCAGGTAATCGCCGTGGCGCATCACCTCGTAGCCGAAGACGGTGACGTCGATGCCGGGTCGCAGCTCCGCGCGCGTGCGCGTGGCGGCGATTGACGCGAAGGTGTGGCAGAGGGGGTCCATCGAAGGGAACCCCGCCAGCCGCATCTTCGGCCCCCTGAGCTTGCGTGCGAGCACCCCGTTCTGCATGGCCCCTCCCTTCGCCTGGAGAGGGTCCTGCCAGATCAGGGTGAACATGGTCTGAACGCCCGGACGCTCGCATTGCCCGGACCGTGCCCGCCGCCGTCAACGCCCCCTCAACCCTTCCCCGCTAGGACCGGGGCGGAGCAGGGAGACGGCATGGCGGACCAGGCGACGACGATCATCGTCAAGAAGAAGGGCGGGCACGGCGACCACGGCCATCACGGCGGCGCGTGGAAGGTGGCCTATGCCGACTTCGTCACCGCGATGATGGCGTTCTTCCTGCTGCTCTGGCTGCTGAATGCGACCAGCGAGGAGCAGCTCTCTGGCCTTGCGGACTACTTCGACCCCACGCTGCCGATCAGCTCGGTCTCGGGGGGCGGCGCCGGCATCCTCGGCGGCACCGACCCCTACGCGCCGGTGCAGGACAGCGGCAGCCGCGCCGTCGGCATGGCGAGCGACAGCAAGACCAGCGGCGAGAGCGGGCAGGACGGCGGCGGCAGCGGCGGGGTCGAGGAAGCCGTGCCGCCCGGTGGCGACCGGGCCGCGTCCGAGGGCGAAGACATCGAGGCCGACATCGGTGATGAAGCCCGGGCCCGCAATGCCGCGCTTGCCGCCGCCGCGGCCCGGATCGCCGAGGGCACGCTGTCGGAAGACGGCCATCTCCGCGTCGTGGTCACACCCGACGGCCTGCTGATCGAGATCGTCGATCTGGTCGACGATCCCCTCTTTCCGGGGGGCTCGGCGGACCCGACCTTCCTCCTTACGGCGCTCATCGGCGAGATCACGCCGATCATCGCCGCCCTGCCGAACCCCGTGATGGTGATCGGTCATACCGACGACATGCCCTTCGGCGGGCCCGGCTACACGAACTGGGAGCTTTCGGCGGACCGCGCGAATGCGGCGCGGCGCCTGCTGATCGCCTCGGGGCTCGCGGAGGGGCGCATTGCCGGCGTCCTCGGCCGGGCCGCGACCGATCCCGCCACCGACGATCCGGGCGATCCGCAGAACAGGCGAATCGCTCTCAAGCTGCTGGCAATGGCGCCCCCGGGCGGACAGCCGGCACCCGCCGAGACAGGCCGAGACGAGACAGGCCGAGAAAGGACCAGCCCGTGACCCTCTCCTCTTCGCTCAGCGCCGGCGTCGCCGGACTCCAGGCCAATGCGAGCCGGGTAGCGACGATCTCCGACAACATCGCGAACGCCTCGACGCTGGGCTACAAGCGTGCCGATATCGACTTCGAGGCGCTGCTCGCGCCGGCGGCCGCCAGCAGCTACACCGCCGGCACCGTGCGTTCGACCGTGGTGCGCGACATCGGCGCGCCCGGCCCGATCATCGCCAGCGATTCGGCACTGGATCTCGCAATCGCGGGCGAGGGCTTCCTGCCCGTGACCGACGCTTCAGCGCTGGGCGGGGCGGTCAACCCGGTGCCGTTCAAGATGACCACCACCGGTGGCTTCACCCGCGATGCCGAAGGCTTCCTGACGACCGCCACGGGCCTTGCGCTGACGGGCTGGCGGACGACAGCCGACGGGGAGCTGCCCGCGCCGGTCAGCCGTGACGGCCCGCGCGACCTCGAGCCGGTGCAGGTGACTTCCTTCCTCACCTTCGCGGCGGCGACGACCGAGGCCGATCTGGTGGTCAACCTGCCCGCCAGCGCGACCGAGGCCGGCGGAACGGGCGATCCATACACCGTCATCCTGGAATACTTCGACTCGCTCGGCTCCTCGCGCGAGCTGCAGGCCATCTTCACCCCGCAGGTACCAGCGACCGGACGGAGCAGCACCTGGGAGCTCGAGGTCTTCGAGGGCACCGATGCCGCCGCCCCGAGCCTCGGCACCGCGGACATCGTGTTCGACGAGAGCCGTGAACGCGGCGGGCGCATCCTGTCGGTCACGGACGGCGGCGGGGCGATCTTCGATCCGGTCACCGGCCAGCTCAACGTCACGACAAGCGACGGCCCGATCGACCTCTTCATCGGCGCGCCTGGTCTCGACACCGGCATCACCCAGCTGGACGGCACCTTCGCAACCGTGTCGATCAGTGCGAACGGCGCGCCCTCCGGCAAGCTGGCGCGGCTGGAGTTCGACGATGCCGGTTTCCTGAGCGCCATCTACGACAGCGGCGCACAGGTGAGCCTCTACCAGATCCCCGTGGTTACGGTTCAGAACCCGAACAACCTGGCCATCGAGGACGGGCAGGCCTTTTCGATCACGCCGCTCTCGGGGCTGCCGACGCTCGAGGATGCGGGCGCTGGCTCGGCCGGCCCGATCGAGGCGTTCTCGCGACAGGAAAGCACTGTCGACATCGCGCGCGAGCTC
>JBCBPG010000534.1:0-3729 GCA_039820865.1 Pseudomonadota bacterium | reverse complement strand
GATCGAGAAGGCGCGCGGCCTGGCGATCACCGAGCGGCTGCTCGGCGTCAACCCGCTGGCCATCGCGGCCGTGGGGCTGGGCTGCGCCATCGCCTCGGGTCTCTGGGGCGCGGCGGTCAAGGGCGCGGTGCTGGCCGGTGTCTGGCCGTTCAAGACGCTCGAGGTGCCGGTGGTGAACGCCGCGGGCTCGATCATGCTGTTCGACACCGGCGTCTTCCTGGTCGTCGTCGGCGGTGTGACGGCGATGCTGTTCACGCTGGAACGCGCGGCGCTCGACGCGCTGGACAGCACGTCGGGCGACCCCGACCACTCCGGCGACCCCGACCACCCCGGCGAGCATGACGACCATGACGGGGAGGCGCGCTGATGGAACCGACCCTCGCCGTCCTGATCGGCATCCTGGTCGCGGCCGGCGCGTACCTGATGATGTCGTCGAACCTGATCCGCTTCCTGTTCGGGCTGACGCTGATCTCCAACGCCGCCAACCTCGCGATCTTCGCGGCCGGGCGGCTGACCTATGGCAGGCCGCCGCTGGTGCCCGACGGCGCGCAGGTCCCGCCCGAGGGCGTGGCCAACGCGCTGCCCCAGGCGCTGATCCTGACCGCCATCGTGATCGGCTTCGGCCTCCTGGTCTTCGCGCTGTCGCTGGTGCTGCGCGCCTACATGACCTTCGGCACCGCCGACAGCGGCCGGATGCGCGCGGCCGAGCCTGATGCGGGAGGAGAGGGCTGATGCTGCTCGCCGCTGCGATCCTGCTGCCGCTCGCGACCGCGGTGGTGTGCTTCCTGCTCCGCGGCCGGCCGGTCCACCGCCCGATCTCGCTGCTGAGCGCCGCGGTGCTGACCGGGCTCGGCGTGCTGATCACCCTCGGCGCGCTCGAGCACGGGCCCGTCGCCGCGCAGATGGGCGGCTGGGCTGCGCCCTATGGCATCACGCTGGCGGCCGACCTGCTCTCGGGCATCATGGTGACGATCGCGGGCGGATCGCTCCTGGTCGCCATGGTCTATGCCACCGTCGAGGTCACGCCCGAGACCGAGGGGCTGGGCTTTCACGCGCTCTCCCACGCCATGACCGGGGGCGTCTGCGGCGCGTTCCTGACGGGCGATCTCTTCAACCTCTACGTCTGGTACGAGGTGATGCTGATCTCGTCCTTCGGCCTGCTCGTCATCGGCGGGGGCAGGCGCCAGATCGACGGGGCGATGAAGTATGTCGCGCTCAACCTGGTGGGCACCATCGCCTTCCTGACGGGCGTCGGCCTCCTCTACGGCACGACCGGCACGCTCAACATGGCCGACCTGGGCGTCAAGCTGCAGGGGCGCATGGACGAGACCGCGGTGCTGGGGGCGGCGGGGATGCTGCTCTTCGCCTTCGCGGCCAAGGCGGCGCTCTTCCCGGTGTTCTTCTGGCTGCCGGCCTCGTACCATACGCCGGCGGTGGCGACCTCGGCGCTGTTCTCGGCGCTGCTCACCAAGGTCGGCGTCTACTCGCTGCTCCGCATCTTCACGCTGGTCTTCCCGATGGGCGATCCGGCGGTCTCGGGCGTGCTCTACGCGATGGCCGGGCTCACCATCGCGCTCGGCGCGCTGGGGGCGGCGGCGCAGGACGACATGCGGCGCATCTTCTCGTTCCACATCATCAGCCAGATCGGCGTCATGACGCTCGGCCTCGCCATCGCGACGCCGCTGGCGCTGGCGGGGGCGGTCTTCTACTTCCTCCACCACATCCCCGCGATGATGAACATGTTCCTCCTCGGCGGCATCATCCGGCGCGAGACGGGGTCCGAGACGCTGTCGGGTATCGGCGGGCTCTGGGCCGCGGGGCCGTGGCTGGCGGTGATCTTCCTGGTGCCGATGCTCTCGCTCATCGGCGTGCCGCCGCTCTCGGGCTTCTGGGCCAAGTTCTTCATGATCCGCGCGGGCGTGGAGAGCGGGGAGTACGTGATGGCCGGCCTGATCCTCGCCGCCTCGGTGCTGACCTTCTTCTATCTCGGCCGGCTCTTCGTCGCCGCGTTCTGGCAGCCCCATCCCGACGGGGCGGCGAGCGCGACCTTCCCGCCGCGGCGGCTGGTGGTGGCGACGCTGGTGCTGACGGGCGTGACGCTCTGGATCAGCCTCTATGCCGGCACGTTCTACGACATGGCCGCGATCGCGGCCGGGGGGCTGGCCGATCCGCTGCCCTATCTCCGCGCCGTCCTGAAGGAGCCGAGCCCATGAAGATCCTGCTCCGCCCCGCCTACATCGCCTGGATGGTGGTCTATTTCATCTACGAGCTGGTGATGAGCGCCTCGCGCGTCTTCATCGAGGTGATGACGCCCGGCCTCTCGGCCGAGCCGCGACTGGTCGCCATGCCGCTCGACGCCAAGACCGACCTCGGCATCACGCTGACCGGCAACCTGATCACGCTGACGCCCGGCACGCTGACGGTCGACGTCTCGGACGACCGCTCGTGCCTGCTGATCCATGCGATGTATGGCGAGGAGGGGACCGAGGCGGTCAATGCCTCGATGAAGTCCGGACTCGAGGTCGTCGTGATGCGGGCGGTCGAATGAGCGCCGGGCGCGCGCGTAGGGTGGGCGATGCGCCCACCGCCGGACGCAGGACAGGGGAGACCGGCCGATGAGCATGCTCGGCGCGACCATCAGCGGCCCGCTCGGCTGGGGCGCGGCCCTCGCGGGGCTCTTCGTCATCGCGGGCGTGCTGATCACCGTCTGGCGGCTGGTCAAGGGGCCGACGCTGGCCGACCGGGTCGTGGCGCTGGACCTGCTCTCGGTCCTGCTGATGGCGCTGCTGGTGATCTTCGCCGTCGCGGTCGAAGTGCCGGCCTATCTCGACGCGGCGCTCGCGCTCTCGCTGGTCTCGTTCCTCGCGACCGTGGCCTTCGCGCGCTACATTGAGCGGCGCGACCCGCGCCCGGCGGTCGAGCCTTCGCCCGACACCGAGAACGGCAACGAGGTGGGCAATGGCTGAGACCCTGGCCGAGTACCTGGGCGCGGCCTTCCTGGTCGCCGGCGGCCTCTTCTGCCTGTCCGCGGCCGTGGGCATCCTGCGCCTGCCGGATGTCTTCATGCGCATGCATGCCGCGACCAAGGCGGGCACGCTCGGCATCATCTTCATCGTGCTGGCGCTGGCGATCACGGCGCCGTCGCTCAGCGTCGTGATCCGGGCGACGCTGGTCGCGGTCTTCGTGATCCTGACCGCGCCGGTGGGGGCGCACCTGATCGGGCGGGCGGCCTATCGCACCGGCGCGCCGATCTGGGCCAGGACCGAGCGCGATCCCGCCATCGCCGTGTTCCACCGCCGCGAGGCCGTGCCCGATCCGGCGCTGGCGCTGATCGACGATGACGATCCCGCCGCCGGGCCGGCGCTGTCCGACGCGTCGGAGAAGGCGCCCGCCCCGGCCGGCAACGGCTGAAGCGATCTCAGCGCGCCACGTCCACCGCCACCTCGGCGACGGGCGTGGCACGCGCGACGCAGTAGTCGGCGAGGCCGCGCAGCACCGGCATCGGCGGGCCGTCGAGCAGCATCGTGCAGCCGAGGCTCACGCCCAGCTCCGTGGCGACGATGCCGGCGGCGACCCGGGCCGCGCGCGTGCGGTCCTGGTCCTGCGCCGTGGCCATCGCATCGTGCAGCGCGTGGACGCGTCCCGCGTCCTGCGGGGCCACGCAGCCGGCGAGGCCGAGGGCGAGGGCCGCGACGGCGCCGATGCGGCGGGCGGTGGTCGTGCGGTCGG
>JBCBPG010000533.1:0-3733 GCA_039820865.1 Pseudomonadota bacterium | reverse complement strand
TTCGCCCCTGCCGCGTCAGGACGGCGCCTGCCCGGTGAACGGCCGACCGGAGCGGGGTCCAACCTGACGCGAGCACGGGCGCCCTGCCCGCCCACGTCAGGCTAGCCCCACGCGGATGAACATCCCGTTGCGTCCGCGCCTCCAGCAGCGTTCGCCGAAAGGTAACTGGTTTGCGACAACAATGACGTGGGAGGGGGCGAGGAAGGGCGTTTCGGCTCGGTCGGAGCCCGCTCCAGCCGCCCATTCGCGGTGACGATCCGCACTGTCCGCCGGGCCGCCGGTTGCGCCCGGGGCCCGTGGTGGTGTCCCGCCTCGGCCTTCGCGCGCATCGGTGATGGGGCGGCGATGGGGCGCCGCGTGAGGAGCCTGCGTCGTGCTCCGCAACCGGTGAGGAGAACGGCGCTGGCGGCCGGCGGCGTGGCTGCGGAACCGCGAGGGCTGTCCGACGAGGCGGGGCCTGTGCCGGCAGCGCGGGCGCCTCTACCCTCGCCCGGCAGCCCGCCGAGAGCGAGGTACCGCTGGCGGCGCCCCGCGTCTGCCATGCCCGTCCCGGCCACCGCAGGTTGGGTGCACCACCCGATGGCGGCGGCGGCCGGGTCGATCGACGGCATCGCCTTCCTCGACCTCTTGCGCGCCTGTCCGCGCATCGACATCGACATGGCGGCCGAGCAGGCGCGCCCGCCGCCCGGCGACGTGTTGCTCTGCCAGTGCCCACTCTTCCGGCAACCGACGCCTTCGATCGTCAAGGCGTGGATCGACCGCGTCATCCGGCACGGCGTTGCCTGTGGCCATGGCGGCGACGGACTGACGGGCAAGATCCTGATGGTCGCGCCCAGCGCGCTTCTGTCCCGGGCCTTCGTGTTCCCATGCGTGGGCGTGGGCGTGGGCGTGGTGGCGGTGCCGGTCGGGGCGCGCCTCGGCCTCGGCTCGGTGCCCGGCTACCCGATCACGGGCATCGCGACCGCGCCGCTGCTCGCCGCCTTCAACGTCGATGTCGTCGGCATCCATCACCTTGCCGAGTTCGGGGTGGTGATGCGGTTCATCGGCGGCTGGTGGCCGGCGCGGCCGATGTTCGGCGTCATCGCGGTCGCGCGGCGCCGCGGGATCCTCGCCGCCGCCACCCTCTCCCGGGTGATCGGCATCGCGCTCCCGATGGCGCAGGCCGGCCTCTCGCCCGTGCCTGGCCCCTTCCTGGGGGGTGCGGTGCTGGCCAACAGTGCGTACCGCCACGAGATCGAGAGCGATCGAGCCCTCCAAGGGCCCGCTGTTCGGCCTCGTCTTCATCGCCGTCGGTGCCGGGATCGACCTGGTCCTGCTGGCCGGGACATGGGCCAGCACGCTCGCGCCGACGCTCGGGCAGATGGCGCTCAAGGCCGGCGTCCCCTGCGCGCTGGCCGTGGGGTTCGGGACCGGCGGGGCCGTCTGCCGGCTCTGCGCGCGCCACCTCGCGCAGTCGGGGCGTTCGGCTTGGTCCGCCTCTCCGTCACTGTCGCAGGCGTGGTCGACCGGCCGCATGTCTGCGAGCTTTCGGCGGCCGGCTGCCGCAATGGCGTCCGTGAGGCCCCCGACGGCGGCGTGAGGGCGGGGAGCCTGGCGCTGGGGGCGTTCGGCATGCATCCCCCCGAGGTGGCGCGGCGGTCGCGCCGCTCTGTCGATGCCGACCGCCGCGCCGGGCGACGCGGGCTGGTCGCCCCCGTCGCCGGCCGATGTCGGGGCAGTGACGCGCGACGCCGCCGAGGCGGGCGGCGCCTAGGCGTCAGGCCGCGATCCGCGCCGCCTCCACCGCCCGGTCGCCCACCGCCAGCCAGCGCCCGCGGTCGTAGCGCGACGCCAGCCGCCCCTGGTCGTCCATCGCATGCAGCGACAGCCAGCCGTGGTCGAAGAGGTGGCGCAGGCCCTCGTGGCGCGCGAGGATGGCGTCCATCGCGTCCGTCGGCGCCTCGACCACCACGGCGAGGCGGGCGGGCTGGTGGCGCAGCCGCTCGCCGTCATGGAGCGACTGGAACGGCAGACCCGCGCGGAGCGGCCCGCCGCTGCCCTCGATCACGCCGACGCCGCCGACGACGTTGTGCAGCAGCTTGTTGCCGCCACCGAACGCGTCCTCTGCGACGGCCGAGCCGTGGTACTGCAGCGCGATCCAGCTGGCGACGACCACCGGCGCGGTCATGATCAGCTCCAGCGTGGCAAAGCCGTCATCGGCCGCCCAGTCATAGCTGTGCAGGAACGCCCGACCCGCCAGGTCGCGACCCGCCGTCCGGCCGCGCGGCGCGGCGACGAAGGCGGCGCAGCCCGCCAGGCCCCACTCGGCCCGCAGCTCAGACCAGTCGCACCCGCGCGCGAGCAGGCTCTCCGGGTCCCGGGCGCGGGGCAGGTGGGGCGCGCGGGCGGCGCGGGCATCACGCCCGGCCCCGGCCAGCGCCAGCGCCAGCCGCCTGACCGCCACGCGCTGCCCCTCCGGCACGCCGTCCTCGAAGAGCGAGACCGTGTCCGAGACGGTGTCGTGCAGCCCCGCAACGAAGAAGGTGTCGTCGGGGATGTGGATCGCCCGGCGGCGCAGGCCCTCGCGCACCGCCGCGTCGTTCAGCAGACCGGCGAGGAGGCGCGCGCTGACATCGCCCGCATGGCCGCCGCAGGCCCCGCATTGCAGCGCGCTGGCATGGGGCGCGTTGGTCACATGGGCACCGTGGCCGGCCAGCAGGACCAGTGGCGCGAAGCCCTCGGTCAGCGACATCGCGCGCAGCACCGCGGCCGCCGTCGTGATCCTGTCCTCGTCGCCGAGGGCGGCGGTGGGCGCGGGCGGCGGCGTCGTCGCGGCCTTGCGGCCCAGCGCGTCGGCCACGATCCGCCCGGCATAGAGCGGGCCCGCCGCCTCGACGAAGGCAAAGGCCGAGACGGCAGCCTGGCGGAAGCGCCCCCAGGCCCGCGTCGCCCGGCGCCTGAGCCTGAGCGCCAGGTCGGCCTCGCCCGCCGCGCCCGCCTGCGTCTCCAGCCCCGGCGCCAGCAGCACCGGCGCCCGCGCTTCGACCACGTCGGACGCGATGTCGCGATGCGCGGCAGCGAGGCCGAAGAAGCCCGCGAAGCCCAGCGTCTCGATGTCCGGCCCCTGCGCCTCCAGCGCGCGGCGGAAGGGCTCGGAGCGGACGTCGATGCAGAAGGCCGCCTGGATTGCCGGGCGCTCGTCGCCCGTCGGCGCAGCCGTGGGCGCGGCGAAGGTGGCGGCCAGCCGCCGCTCCTCGGCCCGGTCCGAGGCGTCCTGCAGCGCGGCGTCGATCTGCTGCTCGATCGTCGGCGCGACGGGGGCCGCCATCGCGGCCTTCGCGGCGTCCCAGCGCGCGGCGATGGCGTCGGCGTGGCGCTCGTGCAGCGCCACCTCCCACCACAGACGCGCGGCCAGCAGCGCCATCGACGCGTCGCCATGCCCGCCGTCCCGCGCGGCCAGCCAGTCGCGCCCGCGCGCCACCTGCGCCCAACCGCCCAGCGTCATGAGCAGGCGGTGGAAGTAGACCGGCGCCTCACCGGTGCCGATGCCGAGGCGCGTGACCGCCTCGCCCAGCGTCCGGCGCGGGCAGTTGGGCAGCGCCGCGACCGAGGCCGCGAACCGGTCCAGCCCGGCGAGCGCCGGGGCGAGGTCATGCGTCGCATAGGCCCGCCAGCCGGCGAAGAGGCCGGTCGCCGGCGTCGGCCAGAGCGCCTGGCCCTCGTCGAAGGCGGCCGACGCCCAGTGCGACAGCCG
>JBCBPG010000532.1:0-3746 GCA_039820865.1 Pseudomonadota bacterium | reverse complement strand
GGGCGGGCTGATCGCGACGACGGCGGACATCACCGACGCGGCCTTCATGGCGGGCGAGGACCGCTTCGACATTCCGGGCAGCCCGGACGCGGCGGTGGTGAACGAGGGGCGGATCACCTTTGGCGAGGCGGGGCTGGTGGGGCTGGTGGGCCCGCAGGCGCGCAATGCCGGCGTGATTGCAGGCCGGCTCGGCACCGTGGTGGTCGCGGGTGCCGAGACCTTTGCAATCGACCCCGCGGGCGACGGGATCCTGGCGCTGCCGGTGGGCGAGGGCGCGGCCGTGCTGGCCGAGAACACCGGGACGATCGCGAACGAGGGCGGGCGCGTGCTGATGGATGCCGCCGCGGCCGAGGCGGCGCTGGCGCGCGTGCTGGCCGATGGCGAGATCGCGGCCTCGAGCGTCAGTGCCTCGGAGGGGCGGATCACGCTCTCGGGCGGCGAGGTGGTGGTCGGCGGCTCGCTCGACGTCTCGGGCGTCGGGGGCGCGGCGGGCGGCACGGTGATCGCGTCGGGCGACACGGTGCACCTGACGGAGACGGCGCGCGTCGAAGCCTCTGGCTCGACCGGCGCGGCCGGCGGGACGGTGCGGATCGGCGGGGACGTGCAGGGCCGGGGACCGGTGCCCTCGGCACGGCGGACGCTGGTCGAGGAAGGCGCGACCATTGCGGCCGATGGCGCGGGATCGGGCGATGGCGGCAGCGTCGTGGTCTGGTCGGACGAGGCGACGGGCTTCGCGGGCGCGATCAGCGTGCGGGGTGGCGACGCCGGCGGCGACGGCGGCTTTGCCGAGGTCTCGGGCGGGTTCCTCGCCTTCGAGGGCACGGTCGACCTGGGGGCCGCGGCGGGCACGGCGGGGACGCTGCTGCTCGACCCCGACACGATCAACGTCGACACGGGCGGCGACGCGGTCGCGGGCGACGTGCTGGAGGGCGACCTGCCCGCGATCGCCACGCTGGACCCGGCCTCGATCGCGGCGGTGGACGGGGCGCTGTTGCTCCAGGCCTCGAGCACCGTCTCGGTGCTGGCGCCGATCGACAACACCGGTCTGACGCGGCCCGACGGCACGCCGCAGTCGCTGGACCTGACGCTGCAGGCGGGGCAGGCGGTCAACATCTCGGCCCCGGTGACGCTCAATGGCAGCCTGACCGCGGATACGACGAACAGCTTCGGCTTCGAGGGCGGGGCCGGCGTGCTGGTGAGCGCGGATGTCGATGTCTCGGGCACCGTGCGGCTGGCGGTCGACAGCCTGAACGACGGCGTGGAGATCGGCCCGGGCGTGACGGTGTCGGCCGGGACGCTGGAGGTGGATCTCGGCAGCGATCCGTTCGGCGTGTTCTTCCTGAACAACAACAGCGTGGTCGAGGTCGATACCGACCTGGTGCTGCCGGATACCGAGATCGACGGCACCGTCACCTTCCGCCTTGGCGGGTCGCTCGGCCAGACGGCCGATACGGGTCTCTTCGAGACCGAGGTCGGTTTGCTGGTCGTCGAGGGCGCGCCAGGCACGACGGTCGACCTGACCGAGGTCGCGAACACCTTCTCCGGCTTCTCGATGACGGGGGGCACCAGCGCCGACGTGGCGGCGCCCGGCGGTGCCGGGGCGGGGAATTTCGAGCTGGGCCCGGTCGACATCACCGGTGCCTTCGACCTCGCGGTGCCGGCGGTGGACGTGCTGGCGGATGTGTCGGCCGGCGACATCACGATGGTCGCCGATGCGATCACGCTGGACCCGGACGTGACGGTGTCGGGCGCCGCGATCGGCCTGACGACGCAGGCGCTCACGCTCGACGCCGGTGCCTCGATCGTCGCGACCGGGGCGCTGACGACCGAGATCGCCAACGTGCTGAGCTTCGGCACCGGGGCGACGGTGGACGCGGCGGGCGGCTTCACGTTCAGCAACGACGGCCCGATCGGCGATGTGAGCATCGGCGACGACGTCTTCCTGGGCGCCGGCGCGGGCGGCGGGATCATCGAGGCGGCGGTGCTGGACATCGGCTCGACCGTCACGATCGACGTGAGCGGGGACCTGACCGTCGTGGCCGATACCGGCGACGGGGGGCCGGGCGACATCACCGCCGGTGACGACGTCGCCTTGCTGGCCGGCGGGACGGTCGATGTCGACGCCGCCGCGCTGACGGCGGGCACGGGGCTCGAGCTCCGGGGCGCGGACGTGGTCCTGGCGCTGACGAGCGGGCTGTTCCCGGGCGACGGCAGCGTGATCGAGAGCGCGGGCGACCTGGCGCTGCCGACCGTGCGGCTGTCGGCTGGCGCGGCCTCGATCGGCTCGACGGGCGGGTCGATCACCCAGCAGGCGGGGACGTCGATCGGGCCGGAGGGTCGGGGTGGCGCCACGCCGGTGAGCTTTGCCTTCAGCGCGCCGGCCGGGACGGTGACGCTGGCCAATGCGGGCAACAACTTCGCCTCGGCCTCGATCGCGGCGACGGCGTTCGACGTGGTGCACACCGTCATCGGCAGCGGCGCGAGCGCGCTGAGCCTGACCCGGCTGGTGGCGACGGATGCGACGGGCGCGTCGTCGATCGTCACCGACACGATCATCGCGTTCCCGTTCGATGCCATGGCGACCCAGCCGCAGGTCGACGTGGCGGGCGACCTGACGCTGAGCGCGCCCTCGGCCGAGCTGGGCACCGTGTCGCTGGCCGGCGGCGATGGCGGCGCGGTCGAGGTCGACGGCACGCTGGACTTCGACGCGGATTTCGGGACGCTGCTGGTCCTGGACGGGGCCTCGATCACCACGGGCGGGACGCTGGTGCTGCCGCAGGTCGATCTGTCCGGCCTCGCCACCCTCACGGTCCGGGACGGGGACCTGGTGCAGGGGGTCGGCGACCCGATCCTGCCCGCGACCTTCGACGGCGCGCTGCCCGGGCGCGTGCATGCGGTGGCCGAGACCGGCAGCATCCTGCTCTCGGCCTCGGGCAACGGGTTCGCCAGCGTCGCGGCCAGCGGCACCGATATCGACATCTACCAGAGCGAGAGCGCCTCGGGCGGGCTGGCGCTGACGCTCGAGGCGGTCGATGCGGCCGGCTATGCCTATGTCTACGCCGCCGGCGACATCGAGGTCACGGGCCCGGCGCCGGACGACCTGCCGTTCGCGCCCGACCCGGAAGGGCAGGTGAGCGCGGATGGCGTGCTGACGCTGCTGGGTGACGAGGTGCGGGTCACCGATGCCGAGCTGCGCGGCGGCGGCGGCGTCGTCTTCTACGTCGCCGGCGAGACGCTGATCATCACCGGCAGCGGGAGCATCGTCTCGAATGCCGGGCTGACGCTGGACGATACCGAGGTCGACGGCGTGCTGACGCTGGAGGTGACCGGCGGGGCGATCACGCAGGAGCCCGGCACCAGCCTGCGCGCCTATGACGACGGGATGGGCGGCTTCCTGCCGGGCGAGCTGGTGATCGACGCGCCGGGCCAGGACGTGACGATCACCAATGCCGGCAACACCTTCAGCGGTGCCGAGGTGATCGACGCGGCGACCGTGACCCTGTCGAGCAGCACGACGGACAGCGGCGCGGCGGCCTTTGCGCTCCGCGACTTCGCGACGACGGGGGGCCTGTCGCTCACCGTGACGGGGGCGGCGGAGATCAGCGGCACCGGCACCGCCTCGGGCACGGGTATCGCGGTCGCGGCGGGCGGGATCACGCTGGCCGACGGCGCCTCGATCGCGACGACGGCGGGCGCGGCCGTGATCGACCTGCAGGCGGGCAGCGACGGGCTCGCCACGGGTGTCG
>JBCBPG010000531.1:0-3747 GCA_039820865.1 Pseudomonadota bacterium | reverse complement strand
TCACCGTCGTCGTCCGGATCGCCGAGGGGGCCCGCGTCCAGCAGGCGCAGCTCGGTCAGGAGCGAGAGCGCGAGGCGATGCTCGGCGCTGCGATACGGCCCCTCGCGCGGCAGCGCCGCCAGCACCTGCTCGAGGCTCGCGATCTGGAAGGCCAGCGCCCGCGGGTTGGTCTCGTCGAGGAACAGCAGGTCCAGAACGGCCGAGGCGCGCGGCATCATCATGTAGCGGTTGCGATAGGCCGAGGTCGAATCGGAGATCGTGAGCCAGGCGCGCAGCCGGCTCTCCTCGTTCTCGTGCACCTCGCCGATCATCCGCCGGGCGACCAGCGCGATCTCGCTGCCGCGCTCGATCCGCCGCCCCATCTCGAGGAAGCGCCAGGCGAAGTTCCGCGTCAGGTTCTCCTGCGCCGCGCCCGAGAAGGCGGCGAGGTTGCGGAGCGAATCCTCCAGGAGCCGCACCAGGTCGGCCGAGCGGCGCAGATCGAGCCCCTCCTGCCAGCGCCGGTCCGAGGACAGCCGGTCGATCATCCGCCAGCCCTCCTCCGAGATCGAGAGCCGCGCGCGCACCGCGCCCGAGCGCAGCGCCGAGAGCGTGGCGGGCAGGCCATAGGGCTCGGACGGCTCGTTGATCAGCCGCGAGACGGCGTCGCGGAACTGCTGTGCCGGGGCGAGATCGGGCCGGTCGGTCGCGCGGACCGAGACGATGTCGACCAGCAGCGCCGGGTCGGCGTCGATCCGGTTGCCCGAGAGATAGCGGCGCAGGCAGACCAGCGCGAGGCGGATCGTCGCCTCCGCCCGCTCGGCATTGCGGCCGAGCCAGAAGACCTCGTCGGCCACGCGGCTGAGCAGGTCGCGGCCCGTGCGCCGCAGATGCCCCGTCGCCAGCCGGTCGGCCAGCAGGCTGGGCGAGGGCTCGGACGGCGGCGCCTCGTCATCCGCGACCACCCAGACATCCTTGCCGAAGCCCAGCGGCGAGAGCGTGCCGCCGCCCGACTGCGGGTCCTGCGCAACCTCCGAGGCGACGCCCGCGGGCGCGACCGACCAGCCATCGCCCGTCCAGCAGGCAAAGACGCGCATGAACCATGGCGCGCTCTCGATCCGGCCCGCGCGCAGCACCGGCGTCTCGGCCAGCCGCGGCAGCCGGGTGGCGACAAGCTGCTCGCCGCGCCGCGCCATCAGCGTCTCGAGGCCCCCCGGCTCGGCCAGCGCGGCGCGGTCGGCGGGCAGGGGACGGCGATGCGCGGGCTCGATCGCCCAGCTCCCGCGCGCGCCCAGCACCGTCTCGCGCGCGCTGACGTCGCCGAGCCAGAGGCAGGGCGCATCCGGCATCGCGAGATCCTCGCCCATCAGCCGCTCGGCCAGCCGGTGGGCATAGGGCGCGAGCGCCCGGTGACCCAGCACCGAGGTGCCGATCGCGTTGCCCATCACCAGCTGTCCCGCCCGCAGCGCGACCGTCAGCGCGGGCGCCCCCGGCAGCGCATCGGCCTGGCGGTGCAGCGCGTCGACCGAGCGGTCCGGCGCACCGCGCAGCAGGATGTCGATCTTCTTCAGCCCGTCGAGCGTCTTCACGAAGGCCGCCCCGTCGCGCACCGTGACGTCGCCCGGCTCGACCAGCGCGGCATTGAGGTAGCGCGCGAGATAGGCGTGCGAGAAAAAGCGCGGATCCGCCTCGCCCCGCGTCAGCAGCGCCAGCCGCCCCTCCCATCCCGTCAGGCTGTCGAGCAGGTCCTGGAAGCGGGCGTAGTGGCTCGCCACCCGGCGCACGCCGAGGTCGAGGAAGGGCTGGGCAAAGCACTGCGACGTGGCGATCCGGTTGGCGATCTGCCAGCCGTCGCCGAGCGGCGCGTCCAGCCGGTCCGAGAGGACGATCCACTGCCCGTCGGCCGTGCGCGCCACATCGGCCTCGTAGACATAGGTGTAGCGCTCGGGCGGGATCTCCCAGCCCGCCGCCTGCACCGCGAAGGCGTCCGAGCCATAGACGATGCCCGGCGGCAGCAGCCCCTCGGCCACCAGGTGCGCGGGACCGTAGAGGTCGGCCAGCGCCATCTCGGCCAGTTCGGCGCGCTGGCGGATGCCGGCCTCGACCGCCGCCCAGTCGGACGCGGCGAGGATCACCGGCAGCGGATCGGGCGTCGTGCCCGTCTCCTCCAGCGCGGCAAAGGCGATGCCGCTCTCGGCGCGCGCCTGCTCGAGGTCGCGCGCCACACCCGCCAGCCCGTCGAGCCCCGCCGCCCCGACCCAGTCGGCAAAGCCCCGCCAGGAGGCGCGCAGACTGCCGTCCGGCGCGACCGCCTCGTGATGCACGCCGGGCCGCGGCCGGATCGCCGCCAGCCCCGCACCACCAGCCGATGTCACCCTCGTCGCGGGCATGCCCGTCCCTCGCCTGTCTGCCCCGCACCGGCCATCGCCAGCCCGCCGGCCGGTCGCGCGCCTGTCGGCCGGCGCGTCTCTCCCGGTACCGGATGAGCAACCTAGTGCACCCGGCACCGCCCCGACAGCGAGGATGCGTCCCCCCGCTCACGCCCGCGCATCCCGGCCGACCCGCCAGCCCCGACCGACGCCCCGACCGACGCCCCGACCGATGCCCTGCGCGATCGCCCCGTGCCAGAATAGGGCGACAAGACTACGCCAGCGTGTCAGCACCGACGATGCGGGCCGAACCGGTGCGGAGGGGTGACATGGTCGAGATGTATCGCGCGATCTGGATGCACACCAGGGAGCGCCAGGTGCTCCTCATCGTGCTCTCGCTCGTGCTGGCGAGCCTGGCGGCGGCGCCGCTCGAGTTGCAGAAGGACATCATCAACCACATCGTCTCGGACGAGAGTGTGCCGGTGCTGGTCTGGCTCAGCCTCGGCTTCCTGGCGGTCACGGCGGTCTCGGCCGGGCTCAAGATGGCGGTGCAGTATCTCAGCTCCTCGCTCGGCGAGGACGTGATCCGCCAGATCCGCCAGGAGATCTCCAAGCTGCTGGTCAAGGGCCATGACGACCCCGAGCGCCAGCCCAAGACCGGCACCGCCGTGACGATGATCTCGGCCGAGGCCGAGCAGATCGGCGTCTTCGCGGGCGACGCGATCACGCTGCCGCTGCTCCAGCTCGGCACGCTGCTGACGGTCGTGATCTACATCTCGGCGCAGAGCGTGATCCTCGGCCTCATCACCGCCTGCGTGGTCCTGCCGCAGGGCCTGCTGACGCTGCTGACACAGCGGCGGATCAACGGGCTGGTCCGCCAGCGCATCGCGGCCCTGCGCGCCGGCACCGACCGGCTGGCCGCGAGCGACCTCGCCGTCTTCGACGCCGAGACCAGCGCCTGTTTCGACCGCATCTACGAGGCACGCTGCGGCATCTTCCGCATCAAGCTGACCACCAAGTTCGCCATGAACCTGCTGAACGCGATGGGCATGAGCGCGATCCTGCTGATCGGCGGCACCTACGTGATCCAGGGCCTCACCGATGTCGGCACGATCACGGTGGCGCTGACGGCGCTGACCCGGGCGGTACAGCCCTGGCGCGAGCTGCTGATGTTCTTCCGCCGCGCCGCCATGGTCCGCGTCCGCTTCGAGGTGCTGCGCGACACCTTCCCCGGCAGCTTCCCACCCGCCCGGGCCTGACGGGCGACCGCCCCTTGCCCGGCCGGCAGGGCGCCTAGAGCGCTTGCCGACCTGACTGCATCAGGTCTCGCGCTCTAGGCTGTTTTGTTTGCAGCATTTTCTTGTCGCCAGACTGAGTCAGTCTGGCTGGAAAATGCTCT
>JBCBPG010000530.1:0-3749 GCA_039820865.1 Pseudomonadota bacterium | reverse complement strand
TGGCCTTGTACTCGTACATGATCCGGTGGAGCAGGTTGTCGGTCAGGGCCAACCTGCCCGAAGTACTCGCCTATCAGATCGACGTGGCTGGTGTGCAGCGGATGCTGTCTCAGAAGATGATCAAGGAAGCGATCCTGGTCGCCCTCGAATTCGACGCCGCCACACACCATGAGATGCTGCTGGGCTCGATGCAGCTGTACAGCTTTGGCATCGACAAGCTGAACGGCCAGATGTTGCACAATGAAGTGATGCTGCCGGCGCCTGGAGGAGAAATGAAGGTGGAACTCGAAAAGGCCGAGCACTGCTGGAACACGCTGCTCCCCATCCTCGAAAAGCTCGACGAGTCGCACCAGGCGAACCCGGAAGAACTGTCCGAGCTGGCCAAGGAAGCCGACATCACCATGGAGATCTACAGCGCCATCCTCGAGATGCTGCTGAAGGAAGCCGAAACGGTCTGACGTTGACGACGCCGGCACGACGCCACGCGTGCCGCGGAAATGTGAACGAAAAAGGGTATGTCATGGGAACTGAGAACTTCACTTTCAGCCGTCGCGGCTTTGGCCTGGGCCTCGCGGCCGCGGCCACCATCGGCGCGGCCGGGCTGAAGCCGGGCGCCGCCCGGGCGGCGGGCGGCGAGGGCGGCTTTTCCGCCGTGACCCACCGGGTCACGCTGGCCGAGGAGCAGGCGGTGATCACGCAGCGCATCCCGATGTGCGCGGGCTTCATCAAGCTCAACGTCGAGCCGTCGCGCTTCCTGGTCAATCTCGAGCAGGAGGCCACGCAGTTCGAGAGGGTCCTGAAGGGCCTGCGCAACGGCGATGCCGAGCTGAACCTCGAGCCCGAGCCCAGCGGCGAGGTCCTCGAGGCCCTCTCGGCCGTCGAGGCGGTCTGGCCCGGCATGAAGCAGACCGTCGACAAGATCCTGGCGAGCGGCTTTGTCGAGGACGAGGACTTCGCGGCGCTCTCGCGTGCGGACGCCGCGCTCCTCTTCATGTGCGAGAACGTCGAGAAGCGCCTCGTCTCGGTCTACGGCGACACGGCGCAGCATCTCGGCATCCTGATCGCGGTCGAGCTCTCGGTCCGCCAGGCGATGCTCACGCAGAAGATGTCCAAGGAGGTCACCAAGATCGCGCTGGGCGTGAAGCCGGAGGAGAACCGCAAGATCCTCGGCGAGACGGTGACGCTGTTCGAGAACACCCTCGAGGCGCTGCTCGGCGGTGTCGAGGCGCTCAAGCTGCCGGCACCGCCGGAGCACATCAAGCTGGCCCTCCTGGAGGAGCGCAGCCGCTGGAGCGACCTCGGCCCGGCGATGAAGGGCATCGCGGGCGGCGGTGAGGCCGGCCTGCTCGAACTCTACACCATCGCCTCGCAGGAGGAGGCGCTGCTGGAGGCCGCCCGTCACATCGAGCACATGTATGAAGAGCTCGGCGCCCAGGGCTGACCGCCAGGAGAAGAGCACGACCAGAAGGCCGTGCTCTTCTCAACAAATGCAGGGCAACGCGTAGAAGTCACGGCAGATGCTTCTCCTACCCGACAACGGCCCTGCATGCCGACTGGTACTGCATGCCTGCTGAGATCGGCATGCAGCGAGGAAAGATGGAGTCTCAGACTCCGGCGTTTAGCGCCGACTGCGGGAGCGTGAAGTACTCCCGACCAAGCAGGCGCGCATCCTGGGAGAATGTCAGCATGACAATGCGGAACCAAACGACGACGACCACGCAGAGACCGGCCCGCCGGCTCATGAACAGCGTGAGTACGGCCGGCATCGTTCTGGGCCTCGGCTGGTGCCTCGGCGTCACGACGGCCGGCGCCGAAACGCTGGGCCCGGTGACGCTGCAGGCGATCGAGGGCAACGCGCAGATCCACGGCGAGCTCCTCGAGTATGATGGCGAGACATACGTCGTGCAGAGCTCGGTCGGCACCGTGCGGATCGCCAGCGACGCGGTCCGCTGCATCGGCGATCCCTGCACGCGCAACGTCGAGCCGGTGGCCGAGGTCCAGAGCGCGCGGAGCGTCATCCTCAAGGCGAACGACGACGGGACCGAGATCCGCGGCGAACTGGTCGAGTTCGACGGCCGGGCCTTCGTGATCCGCACCTTCCTGGGCGAGTTCCGCGTCATGAGCAGCCTGGTCGAGTGCGAGGGCGCGGCCTGCCCCGGCATCGACACCCGCACCCCGCAGTTCGCGGTCTACAGCTCCAACGCCGAGGCGCGCGCGCTGCTCGCCGAGATGTGGCGCGGCTATGCCGAGGAGATGGGCCACAGCTACCGCGCGGCCCCCGACAACGGAACGCCCGAGGTGATCCGCCTCCTCGACGCGGGCGATCAGCTGGTCGCCGAGATCAGCATCAAGCATGCCGACGAGAAGGGCGCGGCCAAGGCGCTTTCGGGCGGCAAGGCCGAGTTGGCCGTCGTCCATCGCGAGCTGGAGGTGGCGGATGCGAAGTCCGCGGGGCTGGACCTCGGCGAGAGCTCGCACACGCTGCTCGGCCATGACGGCCTGGTCGTCGTCACCAGTGGCGAGATCCCCGTGCGCGCCATCACGACCGACGAGATGCGCCGCATCTGGAGCGGCAAGCTCAAGTCCTGGAAGTCGCTCGGCGGCGGCGACTACCCGATCACGCTGCACGTGGTCGAGGAGCGCGTGGCCCAGGCCCCGAACTCGCTGGTGAAACTTGCCCGCTATCCGAGCGAGAAGCCCGGCGACGTGGTCCGCCACGACAGCGAGGCCAGCGTCATCGCCGCGGTCAAGGCCGACCGCAACGCCATGGGCGTGGTCCATCGCACCGCCGCCGTGACGGCCGACGCCACCATGCTGGGCATCCGCAAGGTCTGCGGCCTCACCGCCTTGCCGACCGATTTCGACATGCAGATCGAGCACTACCCGATGACCATCCCGATCCATGCCTATGGCAAGGGTTCGGGCATGCACCCGGTCGCGGCCTCCTTCATGGAGTGGGCCGAGACCGACGGGGCGCGGCGCCATGTGAGCGCGGCCGGCTACAGCAGTGCCGGGCTGAAGCGGATGAAGATCCAGGACATGGGGATGGCGCTCATCCACACGGCCGCGGTCGAGCCCGACTTCGACGGGGCCGAGTTCGCCTCGATGATGCAGGAGCTGCGCTACGCCGACCGCCTCTCGATCACCTTCCGCTTCCTGCCGGGCTCGAGCACGCTCGACGAGGCCTCGATCGAGAGCATGAAGGGCCTGGCCAAGCGGCTCAGGACCCGCGAGTTCGACGGCCAGGAGATCCTGCTCGTCGGCTTCGCCGACAGCGTCGGGCCGGCCGACCGCAACTCGGCGCTGGCGGCGCAGCGGTCCGAGGCGGTGCGCAGGGTGCTGGCCGAGCAGTTCGACCCCGAGACCGTGAGCCGCATCAAGCTGCGGGCGATGAGCTTCGGCGAGCAGATGCCCGTCGACTGCAACGACACCGATGCCGGGCGCGCCAACAACCGCCGCGTCGAGGTCTGGTCCCGCCTCAGCGCCGGCTTCTGAGCCGACGCCCGCGCCACGCCCAGGCGGCCCCCGGACGATCGAGCCGGGGGCCGCTGCCAAGGAACACCTGCACGCTCTCCCCCCCTCAGCGTCGCAGGTCACGGCCGCCAGGCCGCTCCACCCCGGGTGCAGGCATGCATCCGGGGTGATTGCGTTGCGGCCTGGAGCGCAGTCCAACCGGACGTGAGCACGGGCGCCCTGCCCGCCCACGTCAGGATAGACCGGCGCGCATGAACATCCCGTTGCGTCCGCGG
>JBCBPG010000529.1:0-3752 GCA_039820865.1 Pseudomonadota bacterium | reverse complement strand
CCGTCCCGCCGCCGACGGCCGTCAGCGTCGCGACGAAGGCGAAGCCCACGATGTCGAGCTGGGCGCGGCTGGCGACCAGCCCCCCGGTCAGGGCGAAGACGAAGACGGCAGCGAAATCAAGCAGCTGGGCGGGTGTCATGACAGGCTCCCTCGCCCGGGCAGGGGTGGGGGCCGGGCGGTGGGCCCGTGCTGTGCCGATTTCGGACAGATGGCAAGGGGTGGCGCGGTGGCCGCGCGCGGCCTCGCGCGGAAAGCCGCGCGGGAGCGTTGGGTTAGGCGTTTTGGCTGCCTTTTGGACGCAACTGCCGAAAGAGCCAAACCGCTAGGGCTGGTGATGCAGATCGGCACCCATCGCTAAATCTGGTGGTTGGTGGGTCAAATGTGGTTGACGGACCGGGGCGAGTCAGCCGAAGGTGTGCTGGTCGGGCGATGGCACCAGATATGGTGTGCGGAAGCTCAGCTGGGGGCAAGCTCTCCCGGGTTCACAACAAGGGAAACGGGCCGCGCAGGCCGTGCTCGGCGGTGGTGCATCCGCCGGACGGCGGTGCCTTGCGCAGGTCGGGGCCAAGGTCGGGACGAGGGACACCAATGAAGATCGAGCGTCGGTTCACTGTCGAGGGCAAGTCGCCATACGCTGCCGTGCCGTTCCGCACGGCAACCTCGGAGATCCGCAACCCCGACGGCTCGACCGTCTTCCGTCTGGAAGGCTTCGACGTGCCTGCGAACTTCTCCCAGGTCGCGGCCGACGTGCTGGCGCAGAAGTATTTCCGCAAGGCCGGCGTCGCGGCGGTGCTCAAGCCGGTGCGCGAGACGGGGGTGCCGCGCTGGCTCTGGCGCTCGGTGCCGGACGACAAGGCGCTCGACAACCTGCCCGAGGACACGCGGTTCGGCGGCGAGACCTGCGCCAAGCAGGTGTTCGACCGGCTGGCGGGCGCCTGGACCTACTGGGGCTGGAAGGGCGGCTACTTCTCGGACGAGAGTGACGCCCGCGCCTATTTCGACGAGATGCGCTACATGCTGGCCGCGCAGATGGCCGCGCCGAACTCGCCGCAGTGGTTCAACACGGGGCTGCACTGGGCCTATGGCATCGACGGGCCGAGCCAGGGGCACTTCTACGTCGACCACGAGACCGGCAAGCTGGTCGCCTCGAAGACCGCCTACGAGCACCCCCAGCCGCATGCCTGCTTCATCCAGTCGGTCAGGGACGACCTGGTGAACGACGGCGGGATCATGGACCTGTGGACCCGCGAGGCGCGGCTCTTCAAGTACGGCTCGGGCACGGGCACCAACTTCTCGGCGCTGAGGGCGGAGGGCGAGCGGCTGGCCGGCGGCGGGCGCTCCTCGGGCCTGATGAGCTTCCTCAAGATCGGCGACCGGGCGGCGGGCGCGATCAAGTCGGGCGGCACGACGCGGCGCGCGGCCAAGATGGTGATCTGCGACATGGATCACCCCGACATCGAGGCCTTCATCGACTGGAAGCGGCGCGAGGAGCAGAAGGTCTCGGCGCTGGTCGCCGGCACCAAGGCGCATCAGGGCTGCCTGAAGGCGATCTTCGAGGCCTGCCGGAGCTGGGACGGCGCCGAGGCCGACGCCTTCGATGCGAAGAAGAACCCCGCGCTCAAGGCGGCGCTGCGGGCGGCGCGCAAGGCGATGATCCCGGACGGGATGGCCAAGCAGTGCCTGCAGTTCGCGCGTCAGGGCTATGAGGGGATCGAGTTCCCGGTGCTCGACACCGACTGGGACTCGGAGGCGTACCTGACCGTCTCGGGCCAGAACTCGAACAACTCGGTGCGGCTGACCGACGCCTTTCTCGACGCGGTCGAGGCGGATGCCGACTGGGAACTGATCAACCGCATCGACGGGCGCGTGGCGCGCACGGTGCGGGCGCGTGACCTGTGGGCCAGGATCGGCGAGGCGGCCTGGGCCTGTGCCGATCCGGGCGTGCAGTTCCACGACACGATCAACGACTGGCACACCTGCCGGGCGGACGGGGACATCCGCGCCTCGAACCCGTGCTCGGAGTACATGTTCCTCGACGACACGGCCTGCAACCTGGCGTCGCTGAACCTGATGACCTTCGATACCGATGACGGGTTCGACGTCGTCGCCTACGAGCATGCCGTCCGCCTCTGGACGCTGACGCTCGAGACCTCGGTCCTGATGGCGCAGTTCCCGTCGAAGGAGATCGCGCAGCGCTCCTACGAGTACCGCACGCTGGGGCTCGGCTACGCCAATATCGGCGGGCTGCTGATGACCAACGGCTTCGGCTACGACTCGGCCGAGGGCCGGGCGCTCTGCGGCGCGCTGACGGCGATCCTGACGGGCGTGTCCTACGCGACCTCGGCCGAGATCGCGGGCGAGGTGGGGCCCTTCCCGGCCTATGCGCGCAACGCCGAGGGGATGCTGCGGGTCATCCGCAACCACCGCCGTGCGGCCCATGGCGAGGCGGATTACGAGGGCCTGCGGGTGCACCCGGTGGCGCTGGACGCGCCCTCCTGTCCGGACGAGCGGCTGGTCGCCCATGCCCGCGCCGCCTGGGATCGCGCGCTGGAACTGGGCGAGGCCCACGGGTTCCGCAACGCCCAGGCCTCGGTGATCGCGCCGACCGGCACGATCGGCCTGGTCATGGACTGCGACACGACGGGCATCGAGCCGGACTTTGCCCTGGTCAAGTTCAAGAAGCTCGCCGGCGGCGGCTACTTCAAGATCATCAACCGCTCGGTGCCGAGGGCGCTGTCGCAGCTCGGCTATGACGACGAGACGATCCAGGGGATCATCGGCTACGCGGTCGGGCATGGCACGCTCTCGGGCGCGCCGGGGATCGACCACGAAAAGCTGATCGGCCTCGGCTTCGGCCCCGACGAGATCGAGAAGGTCGAGGCGGCGCTGGGCTCGGCCTTCGACATCAAGTTCGTCTTCAACCAGTGGACGCTGGGGGCCGAGTTCTGCACCGACGTCCTCGGCATCGAGGCGGCGCGGCTGTCCGATCCCGCCTTCGACCTGCTGCGGGCCATCGGCTTCACGGCGGCCGAGATCGACGCGGCGAACACCCATGTCTGCGGGACGATGACGCTGGAGGGCGCGCCGGGCCTGCGCCCCGAGCATCTGCCGGTCTTCGACTGCGCCAATCCCTGCGGCAAGAAGGGCAAGCGCCACCTCAACTGGGAGAGCCACATCCGCATGATGGCGGCCGCCCAGCCCTTCATCTCGGGCGCGATCTCCAAGACGATCAACATGCCGAACGAGGCGACGGTCGAGGACTGTCTTGCGGCCTACCGGCTGTCCCACGCGCTCGGCACCAAGGCCAACGCGCTCTACCGCGACGGCTCAAAGCTCAGCCAGCCGCTCTCGGCCGCGCTGCTCGAGGATGACGAGGACTTTGCCGAGCAGACCCCGGCCGAACGGGTGCATACCGTCGTCGAGAAGGTGATCGAGAAGGTCATCGTGCGCGAGGCCGCCTCGAACCGGGGCGACCGCTACAAGATGCCGGACCGTCGCCGCGGCTATACGCAGAAGGCGATGGTCGGCGGGCACAAGGTGTATCTGCGCACCGGCGAGTACGAGGACGGCCGGCTCGGCGAAATCTTCATCGACATGCACAAGGAGGGCGCCGCCTTCCGCGCGATGATGAACAACTTTGCCATCGCGGTGTCGGTCGGCCTGCAATACGGCGTGCCGCTGGAGGAGTTCGTCAAGGCGTTCACCTTCACCCGCTTCGAACCGGCGGGGATCGTGCAGGGCAACGAGACGAT
>JBCBPG010000528.1:0-3754 GCA_039820865.1 Pseudomonadota bacterium | reverse complement strand
GGGGATGTCGGCATCGTCTCCTCCGTCTGCCGGTAGGGTCGGCCGTGGCGCACCGGATCGGCGGTACGCAGGCGGCGTGCTGGAATTGCGCGCCGCTGTTCCGGCTCCTGCGTTAGGATCATGGCCACACCGCCGCGCATCGCCACCCCTTTTTTCGCGCGCCCCTGCCGCATGCCGCCAGCGTTGCCCCCGGGGCGCGGTGGGGCGGGTGTTCTGTCGGTGCGCTGGCACAATCTTCCAAGGGGCCTTCACAACCGTAGCGACATGTGGGCGACATCGCGACAGGCTAGGGTGGAGGAACCGCCGCGCGTCTGCCGTGCGGCGGCCGAGACACAGGAGGAGACGATGGTGACATTTGCCCCCAAGGCGATCCTGGCGGCGGGCGTGGCGACGCTGGCGCTGACCGGCGCGGCCGAGGCCGAGGACGTCAAGATCGGCGTGCTGCTCGGCTATACCGGCCCGATCGAGAGCCTGACGCCGGCCATGGCGGCGGGTGCCGAGATGGCGATGGACGAGGTCTCGAGCTCGGGCGCGCTGCTCGGCGGCACCAAGCTGGTCCCGCTGCGGGCCGATTCGACCTGTGTCGATGCCGCCGCCGCCACCGCCGCGGCCGAGCGGCTGGTCACCTCGGACGGCGTGGCCGCGATCATGGGCGCCGACTGCTCGGGCGTGACGACCGCGGTGCTGCAGAACGTGGCGGTGCCGAACGGCGTGCTGATGATCTCGCCCTCGGCCACCTCGCCCGCGCTCTCGGCCATCGAGGACGACGGCCTGTTCTTCCGCACCGCGCCGTCCGACGCGCGCCAGGGCGAGATCGTCGCCGAGATCCTGCGCGACCAGGGCGTCTCGAGCGTGGCGATCACCTACACCAACAACGACTACGGCAAGGGGCTGGCCACCGCGATCGAGGCCGGCGTGAACGCGCTCGGCGGCGAGGTGACGCTGGTCGCCCCGCATGAGGACGGCAAGGCCGACTACGCGGCCGAGGTCGGTGCGCTGGCCGCGGCCGGCGGCGAGGTGCTGGTCGTGGCCGGCTATCTCGACCAGGGCGGGCGCGGGATCATCCAGGGCGCGCTCGACACCGGGGCCTTCGACACCTTCTACCTGCCCGACGGCATGGTGGGCGACAGCCTGGTCGAGGCCTTCGGCTCGGATCTCGACGGCTCGTTCGGCGCGGCGCCGGGGGCCACGGGAGACGGTGCGGCGATGTTCGCCGAGCTCTTCGCCGCCGCGGGCCAGGAGGTCGGCCCCTATACCGGCGAGAGCTACGATGCCGCCGCGATCATGGCGCTGGCGATGCAGAAGGCCGGCTCGACCGACCCGGCCGCCGTCAAGGCCGCCGTCCTCGAGGTCGCCAACGTGCCGGGCGAGCGCATCATGCCGGGCGAGATCGCCAAGGGTCTCGAGATCATCGCCAATGGCGGCGATGTCGACTATGTCGGCGCGACCAATGTCGAGCTGATCGGCGCGGGCGAAAGCGCCGGCACCTATCGCGAGATCGCCATCGAGGGCGGCGCGATGGTCACGGTCGGCTACCGCTGACGCAGCGTCGGGCCGCCCGCGCGGCGGCCCGCTCCCTCCTCTCCCTTCCCCTCCGGAGGCACGATGGTCGTCCGCGTCGAGGACGTGCACATGCACTTCGGCGGCCTGCGCGCCGTCGACGGCGCCACGCTGGCGATCGCCCCCGGCTCGATCACCGGCCTGGTGGGGCCCAACGGCGCGGGCAAGAGCACGCTCTTCAACGTCATCGCCGGCCACCTCAGGCCGACCTCCGGGCGCGTGCTGATGGGCAACGAGGACATCACGGGCCTCGCCCCCCACGTCCTCTTCGCCCGCGGTCTCCTCCGCTCGTTCCAGGTGGCGCACGAGTTTCCGACGCTGAGCGTGCGCGAGAACCTGATGATGGTCCCGCCGGACCAGGCGGGCGAGGGGCTCTGGGCCGCCTGCTTCCGCCGCCGTGCCGTCGCCGTCGAGGAGCGCGCGCTCCGCGACAAGGCCGACGGGGTGATCGACTTCCTCTCGCTCACCCATCTGGCCGACGCGCCGGCCGGCACGCTCTCGGGCGGGCAGAAGAAGCTGCTGGAACTCGGCCGCACCATGATGACCGAGGCGAAGATCGTCTTCCTCGACGAGGTCGGCGCCGGGGTGAACCGCACGCTCCTCAACACCATCGCCGACGCGATCCGTCGGCTGAACGAGGAGCGCGGCTACACCTTCTGCCTGATCGAACACGACATGGCCTTCATCGACCGCCTGTGCGAGCGGGTGATCGTGATGGCCGAGGGCCGCGTCCTGACCGAGGGCACGATGGCCGAGATCCGCGCCGACGAGCGGGTGATCGAGGCCTATCTCGGCGGCGGGGTCTCGGCATGAGCCTGCTCGCGGGCGAGGCGATGACGGGCGGCTATGGCGGTGCCGACATCCTGCGCGGCGTCTCGGTCGCGGTCGAGGCGGGCGAGATCGCGGCCATCGTCGGCCCCAACGGCGCCGGCAAGTCGACGGCGATGAAGGCGCTGCTCGGGCTCCTGCCGCTCCGCGAGGGGCGCGTGACGCTGGGGGGCGACGACATCACCCGGCTGGCGCCCGAGGCCCGCGTCGCCCGCGGCATCGCCATGGTGCCCCAGACGCGCAACGTCTTCCCCTCGCTGAGCGTGGCCGAGAACCTGGAGATGGGCGCCTATCTGCGTGAGGACGCGCTGGACGAGACGATGGCCGAGGTCTTCGCGCTCTTCCCCGTCCTTGCCGACAAGGCGCGCCAGCGGGCGGGCGAGCTTTCGGGCGGGCAGCGCCAGCAGGTCGCCGTGGGCCGTGCGCTGATGGCGCGGCCCAGCGTGCTGCTGCTGGACGAGCCCACGGCCGGCGTCTCGCCCATCGTGATGGACGAGTTGTTCGAGCGCATCGCCGCCATCGCCCGCACCGGCATCGCCGTGATGATCGTCGAGCAGAACGCCCGCCAGGCGCTGGCCATCGCCGACCGCGGCTACGTGCTGGTCACGGGCGAGAACCGCTTCACCGGCACGGGCGCCGCGCTGCTGGCCGACCCGGACGTCCGCCGCAGCTTTCTGGGGGGATGATGGACCCGCTCAACGCCCTCGTCGTGCTGGCGAATTTCGTGATCGTGCCCGGCCTCGCCTATGGCGCGCAGCTGGCGCTCGGCGCGCTGGGGATCACGCTGATCTACGCGGTGCTGCGCTTCTCGAACCTCGCCCATGGCGACACGATGGCCTTCGGCACGATGGTGACGATCCTGGCGACCTGGGCGCTGCAGGCGGTGGGCGTCTCGCTCGGCCCCGTGCCTACGGCGCTCCTGGCGCTGCCCATCGGCATCGCCGCCACCGCGGGGCTGCTGCTGGTCACCGACCGGACGATCTACCGCTTCTACCGGGCCGAGCGGGCGCCGGCGATCACCTTCCTCATCGTCTCGGTCGGGGTGATGTTCGTCGTCCACGGGCTGGTGCGCTTCATCATCGGGGTCGACGACCAGCGCTTTGCCGACGGCGCGCGCTTCCTGATCCGCGCACGTGAGTTCAAGGCGATGACCGGCCTCGACGAGGGGCTCTCGATCCGTGTCACCCAGGCGCTGACGGTCGTGGTGGCGATCGTCGTCGTGGTCGCGCTGTTCCGGTTTCTCAACCGCACGCGCACCGGCAAGGCGATGCGTGCCTTTGCCGATAACGAGGACCTCGCGCGGCTCTCGGGCATCGATCCCGACCGCGTGGTGCGCATCACCTGGATCCTGGTGGCGGCGCTGGCG
>JBCBPG010000527.1:0-3763 GCA_039820865.1 Pseudomonadota bacterium | reverse complement strand
TGATCACCATCTCGGATGCCGGCGTCGAGAGCCACCGCCCCTTCGAGCCCAGGCGCTCGCGCTTCTGCGTCTTCGAGTACGTCTACTTCTCGCGCCCCGACAGCATGGTCGGCGGCCTCTCGGTCTACGAGGCGCGCCGCCGGATCGGCGTCGAGCTGGCCCGCGAGGCGCCGGTCGATGCCGACATGGTCTGCCCCGTGCCCGACAGCGGCACGCCAGCGGCCATCGGCTATGCGCAGGAGAGCGGCATCCCCTACGCCATGGGGATCATCAAGAACCAGTATGTCGGGCGCACCTTCATCGAGCCGACCGAGCAGATCCGCGACATGGGCGTGCGCCTCAAGCTCAACATCAACCGCGCGCTGGTGAAGGGCAAACGCGTCGTGCTGGTCGATGACAGCGTGGTGCGCGGCACGACCAGTCTCAAGATCAAGGACATGATGCTGGATGCGGGCGCCTCGGAGGTGCATTTCCGTATCGCCAGCCCGCCCACCAAGTGGCCCTGCTTCTACGGCGTCGACACGCCGAACCGCGCCAAGCTGCTCGCCGCGCGGATGAGCGTCGACGAGATCCGCGACTTTCTCGGCGTCGAGAGCCTGGCCTTCGTGTCGCTCGACGGCCTCTACCGCGCCGCTGGCGCGCCCGAGGGACGCGATACCGCCGAGCCCCGCTTCTGCGACGCCTGCTTCTCCGGCGACTACCCCATCCGCCCCACCGATGCGGAAGCCCAGGGCGCGCTGCACGAGACCGTGGAGGCCTGATCCCTGCCGCGGTCAGGGCCGGCCCTGGCGGCGGCGACGCGCACGACGCGCCCGCTTGTCGAGCCGCGCCTTCATCTCGGTCCCGACGAGCAGGAGGACGAAGAGCATGGCGCCGGCCGGGCGCGGCGCGGCGGCAAGGCCGAGAGGTCCCAGCAGCTCGAAGAGGTCCATCGCTGCCAGCATCCGCCATGTCTCCCGTCCCGCCCGCCGCGCCCGATACGCGACATGGCCATGCCTTTCCTAACATGAAATCGTGGCACCTGATCGCCCGATGCCTGATGCTGCCCTGCGAATTTACTTTCGCCGTGGCGCCATAGGCTGCGTCATTATTCACGGGCTGGCTATTCTACTGCCAACCATCTGTGACACGATACGACGCGAGGGCGCGGCGATGTCGCTCCCGGCCGGCCTTTCCATCCCGCCGGGCATCGCGTATGGGGCGGCGCCATGATCGATCTGTCCGACCACGTCGTCCTCGTCACCGGCGCCTCGCGCGGGTTCGGCCATGCCTCGGCGCGCGCGCTGGCGGCGCGCGGCGCCCATGTGATCGCGGTCGCGCGCACCGTCGGCGGGCTCGAGGCGCTGGACGACGCGATCAAGGCTGCGGGCGGGACGACCCCGGTCCTGGTCCCGCTCGACCTCACCGACGATGGCGGGGTGATGCGCATGGGTGCCGCGCTGTACGAGCGGTTCGGCCGCGTCGATCTCTGGCTGCACACCGCCGCCCACGCCCCCTTCCTGTCGCGTGTCGTCCAGGCGACCGAGAAGGACCTCGACGCCACGCTGGCGCTCAACATCCGCGCCTTCCAGCGACTGGTGCGCGCGACCGACCCGCTGCTGCGCCTCGCGCCCGGACGGCGGGGGCTGGCGCTGATCGCCACCGAGGACCGCGCCGGACAGCCTTTCTGGGGCCTCTACGCCGCCGCCAGGGCCGCACAGTCGGCGCTGACGCAGGCATGGGCACGCGAGGCGCAGGCCGACTTCACGGTGGCCGAGGTGGTGCCGCCCGAAATGGCGACGGCCCTGCGGAGCCGCTTCTATCCCAATCCCGATCGGCAGAGCCTGACCACGATCGAGGATGCCGCCGGTGCGCTGGTCGCGGCGCTGGCCGAGCGCCCGGCACCCGGCGCCCGCCTCGTGCTGCCCGCCAGGCCGACCGGCACCGGCTGACCGCGGCGGGCTGACCGCGGCGGGCTGACCGCGGCGGGCTGCCCCGCTGCGGCCATCGCCGCCCAAGTTCCGCCATGCCCGGATGCGACCCCCGGTTGCAGACTGCGCGGGGGACGGCGATGCGCTTCATTCTCGATTCGCTCACCAGCACGGTGCTGATCGCACTGGTGGCCAGCGGTGGCTTCCTGCTGGCCCTGACAGCCTTTCCCGATCCGACCACCCTGCCCTTCGCCGAGATCGCGCCGTGGACGGTGACGCTGGCCGAGCGGGTGCAGACCGGCCTCGGCCTCGGCCCCGAGACGCGGCCCTACAACGAATGGTACGGGCTGATGCTGATGCTGCTGCCGGGCATCTGTCTCGGTCACTTCACGGCCCATGCCTGGGACCGCATGTCGAGCGTCGAGAAGCGGATGTCGGGCGCCGGCGCGAACATGCTCACGACCAGCTCGGCCGTCGGGCTGATCCTGGGCGGGCTCGGCATGCTGGTGGCGGGCGGCTATCTCTACGGCGAGTTCCGCGAGGCGCTTGGAGCAGCGGAGGAGGCCGATCGCCTGGCGATCGCCAACGACAAGCTGATGCAGATCGGCCTGCTGAGCGCCTTCGGCCCTTACCTCCTGGGCCTCGGCATCGGGAACGCGCGGGTGCGGCGCTACAACGCCCATGCCGCCGGCGAGACGCTGGAGGCGGTCGAGGCCGCCGTTGCCCAGGCACGCGCCGCCGAGACGCCCAAGGGCATGGAGCACTACGGCGGCGGTCTGCCGGAGATGAAGCTGAGCTTCGCGAGCGGCGACGCCTTCGGCTCGGCCGAGCGCCGGCGCCAGGTGATCCACCAGCTCGAATCCGCCATGCCCGACCCCGACGCCAAGCGCCGCCGCCGCGCCCGCGCCTGAGCCGGTCAGCGGCAACGCACCAGACCGGCGCCCGCACCCACCCGCGTCAGGCTAGGGCAAGAGCCGTGAACATCATAAGAACATCCAGCCGCCGGTTTCGAACGCCCACCGCCCGCGCCGCGCCGGGTGCGCCAGGTTCGTCAGGTTCGTCAGGGCAGGCGGTCGCGCGGCTCGCCCCATGACCCGGCCGGATCGATCGCGCCGAAGGTCCGGAAGTTGGCGCGGGCCTGATCGAGGCTGACGCCGTTGGCGCCGCCTTCACATGCCGGATCGGCCGCCTGCACGGGGTCGTCCTGCCAGCCGCAGAGGGGGCAGAGATGGTAGCTGCCCGACCAGGGGGCGTCGGGCTCGGCGCCGCAGCAGGGACAGCCTGCGCCCGCGGCCTCAGCCCCTGTCATAGGGGTTTTCGCGTTTGCGCAGGTCCAGCCGGATCGGCACACCGTCGAGGCCGAAATCGCGCCGCAGCCCGTTGACCAGGTAACGCGTATAGGCGTCCGGCAGGTCCTGCGGGCGCGAGCAGAAGGCGACGAAGCTGGGCGGGCGGGCCTTTACCTGCGTCATGAAGCGCAGGCGAATGCGGCGCCCGCCCGGCGCCGGCGGCGGGTGTGCCTGGAGCATCAGGCCGAGCCAGTCGTTCAGCTTGCCCGTGGTGACCCGGGTGTTCCAGATGCGGTGCTGGCGCTCGACCGCGCCCTTCAGGCGGTCGAGCCCGCGGCGCTGGAGCGCGGAGACCGTGACGACGGGCGTGCCGGAGAGCTGGGGCAGGAGGCGGCCGGCGCGTTCGTGCAGGATCTTCAGCAGCGCCTGGCGGTCCTCGACCGCATCCCACTTGCTGATGGCGAAGACGACGGCGCGGCCCTCGCGCTCGGCCAGGTCGGCGAGGCGCAGGTCCTGGGTCTCGAAGGCGTTCTCGGCGTCCATCAGCAGGACCACCACCTCGGC
>JBCBPG010000526.1:0-3787 GCA_039820865.1 Pseudomonadota bacterium | reverse complement strand
GACGATAATCCCAAAGAAACCAAATAATATACCATTTAAAACTAATAGCGTATTAAGTCGTCCATCTATGAGTTGATACTCCGCATCGATTGCCGTCTGCGTCCACTCCACGTTCATGATCAGATCGGACTTGTCTTCCGCTTCGCTCATTGAGCCCTCCCCAATGGCGGATCACAGCGCTAACGCAGCGAGATCCGTACCCCAACGCGGGACCAGGAACATAAATGTGCACCATATCCGGTTCAATCGGCATGACCTTACGGTATTGCCCACTCTGGAAGGCTCTGGTTCAGCCCGTGCCCGTTTTCGGGACCTGGGGGGGCTCCGGGTCGGGGGCGAATTGGAGGGTGTGGAGGCGGGTGTAGAGGCCGGGCTGGGCGAGGAGTTCCTCATGGGTGCCGGACTGCACCAGCCGGCCCGCCTCGATCACATGGATGCGGTCCGCATGGCGCACCGTCGCCAGCCGGTGGGCGATCACCAGCGTCGTGCGCCCCTGCATGAGCCGCTCCAGCGCCTCGGCCACCCGCGCCTCCGTCTCCGCATCGAGCGCGGAGGTGGGCTCGTCCAGCAGCAGGATCGCCGGGCGCCGCAGCACCGCGCGCGCGATCGCGATCCGCTGGCGCTGCCCGCCCGAGAGCCGCGCGCCGTTCTCGCCGAGCTCGGTGTCGATCCCGCGGGGCAGGGCCGCCACGAAATCCTCCGCATTCGCCGCGCGCACCGCCTCGGCCACCGCCTCGTCCGAGGCCGCGGGATCGCCGAGGCGGATATTCTCCGCGACCGTGCCCTCGAACAGGAACGCGTCCTGGCTCACATAGGCGATGGCCGCGCGCAGCGAGGGCAGGGTGACATCGCGGAGATCCTGCCCGTCCACCGTCACCCGCCCCGCCTCGGGGTCGTAGAACCGCTCGATGAGCGCGAAGACCGTGGATTTGCCGGCGCCTGACGGGCCCACCAGCGCGGTCACCCTGCCCGCCTCCGCCTCCAGCGTCAGCCCGTCGAGCGCGGCGCCGGCCTGCACGGGCATGTCCATCCCGTCCGGATAGGCGAAGCGCACCTCCTCGAAGCGCACCGCCCCGCCGGCGAGCGCCAGCGGCCGCGCATCCGCGCGCTCGGTGAGCTGCGGGGTCTCGTCGAGGAGCTGATACATGAGCTCCACCCCGACCAGATGGCTGTGCAGCACCACATGGAGCTGGGCCACCCGGCGCGCGGGGTCGTAGGCCAGGAGCAGCGCGGTGAGGAAGGCGAAGAACGCCCCCGGATCGCTCTGCCCGCCCACCACCTGCCAGCCGGCGAACATGATCACCGCGGCGATGGCGAGCCCCGCCAGCGTCTCCATCAGCGGGATGGGCGCGGCCTGCACCACCGCGATGGCGTTGGCGCGCTTGCGCACCCCCTCCACCGCCTCGTCCATGCGCCCCTGCATGCGCCCCTCGAGCCCGAAGGCCTGCACCATGCGCGCGCCCTGCCCGGTCTCCTGCACGGTGGTGATGATGCGCGCGAGGCTCAGGAACTCCGCCCGCGCGATGGCCTTCACCCGACGCACCAGCATGTTGAGCCCCCAGATCGCCGGGGGTGCGGCCACCAGGGCGATGAGGCTGAGCAGCGGGTTCTCGATCAGCATCACCACGCCCGCGGCGATCACGGTCAGCAGGTCGCGCCCGAGCCGGGTGACCACCAGATTGATCGCCTCGCGCGCCGATTGCGCGTTGTGCCCCAGCCGGGTGGCGATATCGCCGATGGGGTAGCGGCCGAAGAAATCCACCCGCTGGCGCAGCACATGGGCGAAGAGCCGGGTCTGCACATCGGCCACGATGGCGTTGCCGATGCGGCCGAGGATGACGCTGGAGAAATAGGTGGCCGCACCCTTGGCCGCGAAGATCAGCGCCACCGCCCCGGCGATGGGGCCCACGAGATCGGCGTTGCGGTTCACGAAGATCTCGTTGATCACGTCCTTCATGATCCAGGCGGTGAGCCCCGTCATGGCCGCGATCACCGCCATCAGCGTCAGCGCCACCGCATAGCCGCGCCAGTGCTGCACGGCGTTCTCGCGGAAGAGCCGCACCAGCAGGTGGCGCCGATCCGCCAGGCCCTGCTCCGCGGGCCCGTCATCCTTGCGTCCTGCTTCCGCCGTTGCCGTCATCGCGCGTCCTCCAAGATGCGGCCCCCGCATAGCGCCCGGCCGGGCTGCCGGCCAGCCCGACGGCCCGCCCGTGCGCGGCGGCGTCCCGTTGCGGGACAGCCGGCCCGGCTGCGGTGCGCCCGCATCGCTATAGCGCGGCGGGGGGTGAACAGGAAAGTTTACACCTCGCCCGAATCCTGCCAGTCTCGACACGATCCGATCTGCAACCCGGCGCCGGGGCTGAACGTTGAGGCGTCGAGAAACCTCCGGGGGCGACCCGATGTATGTGCATAACCAGAAGGCGACCGAGGCAGACGTCCAGGCGCTGCGCCGCGCCGGCGGGCGGTGGCTGCGCGACCTGCGCACGCGCCGCGGCCTCAGCCAGCGTCAGATGGCCAAGGAAGTCGGTGCCGAGTACTACACCTTTATTTCCCAGCTCGAGAACGGTCGCGGCCGCATCCCCCCGGACCGCTACAAGGCCTGGGCCGCGTCGCTCGGCGTGCCGGCCCCCACCTTCGTCTTCAACCTGATGCGGTTCTACGATCCGGTCACCTTCGAGATCCTGTTCGACAAGGACGGCAAATTCTCTGGCGATCCGGCGCGCTTCAGCGTAATTGCTTCGGATGACGACGAGGCCGAGACGGCGTAAGCGCCGCGCGGCCCCGGCACGACCAGACGACAAGACAAGACGACCCGATAGACGACCGAATACCAGACGACCCGCGCAGAGGCCGCACAGACGCGCCCGCGCCACGGACCGCCGGCGCCGCGCCGGCCCGGCCCCCGCCCGCGCCCTGGCGGAGGCCGGACGAGGGGCAGGGGCGCCAGAGAAGAGGCACCGGTCGGCCATGTCGGCAACGCTGCTGTCCTTCACCCGGCGTGCGCCGGGCTGGGAAAACGAGGAGCGCGCCCTCCTCGCCCGCGTCGAACGGCTGATCTCCGCCTCCGGCCTCGCGGTCGAGATCGAGGAAGGCGTCTCCGAGGACGGCGATCCGTGGTGCGTGATCTGCAACGCCGTGAGCGGCGAGGTGGTGATCCATATCGCGCGCATCGACGGGCGCTACCTGCTCGACGCCACTGCTCTCGCCAGGCCCATCGAGGGGCGCAGCCTCACCGATTGCGCCAACCGCTTCCTCGAGAGCGCGCGCCTGGTCGCGCCCGCGGCCAATGCCGGGGCCACGCTCTGGATCCATCCGGGCGCGCTCCTGGCCGGCGTCTACATGACCATCCTGCTCTTCGTGCAGATGCACAGCGAGAAGGCCGCCTTCATCGAGGCCGAGATCTTCGGCGAGGATGCCGAGGGGGCCGAGGGCGCGCCGGTCGAGGAGGACGCGCCCGAAACCGCCGAGCCCGAAACCGCGGAGACAGAGACCGCCGAGCCCGCGATCGCCGCGCCGAAGCTCGCCCCCTGGCTCGCCCAGATCGCCCAGTTCGTCGCCGGCGAGGCCCGCAGCGCCGACCGCCTGGCCGAGCGCGGCGGCGAGCGCCTCGCTCCCGATGCCGCCGCCCTGCCCTCGGGCAACTGGGTCATGCTGCAATCCGCCGCCATGATCGCCACCCTGGTCGTCGCCCAGGACCAGCAGACGCTCGCGGCCCTGCTCGGCATCGGCATCGGCCCCGAGCAGGCCGCCCAGATCGCCGCCGCCGCCGAGGAAGCGGCGCTGGCCG
>JBCBPG010000525.1:0-3794 GCA_039820865.1 Pseudomonadota bacterium | reverse complement strand
GTTCGCCGAAAGGTTACGGGTCCGCGCCTATCCTGACGCGGGAGGGGGCGAGCCCTCGGGGGAACGGGGAACGGGGAATAGGGAACTGGGACTGGGGAACAGGGAACGGGGAACGGGGCGGCTAGGCCTCCAGTTCCGCCGCCCGCTGGATGGGAAAGAAGCGGCCGGCGCTGACCAGGCCGAACCACGCCTCGCCGCCGGTCTCGCGGACCTCGCCGATCTCGGCCAGGCGGTAGAAGGACTTGCGGTCGATCAGCGCCTCCAGCCCGCGGCGGACATGGACATAGGGCGCCGGCTCGCCCGTCTCGGGGTCCAGCGCCACGCGGATCGGGTTCTCGGCGCCCGCCGCCGTCTCGTCGCCCACATTGGTGATGAAGACCAGCACCGGGCCCGTCTCGCCCGCCTCGACGCGGAAATCGACCGCGACGAAGGGCGCGTCGTCGACGGTGATTCCGATCTTCTCGACCGGGGTGACCAGGTAGAAGCGGCCGTCCTCCCGCTTCAGGACCGAGGCGAAGAGCCGCACCAGCGCCTCGCGCCCGATCGGGGTGCCGAGATACCACCAGAGCCCGTCGCGCCCGATCCGGATGTCCAGGTCGCCGCAATAGGGCGGGTTCCACAGATGCACCGGCGGCGGGCCTTTCCGCCCTTGCGACGCGGCCTTGACCGCCTTGGCGATGCCGTCGGCGTCCATGGCGGGCGCCGTGCCGGGTGTCGTGCCCGATGCCGCGCCAGGCGTGCCTCTGCCCTCGCCGGCCGTTGCATCGCTGCGGCAGGTGCCGGTGTCGGTAGCGCTTTCGCGATGGGAAACCATCTGCGTGCCCCTTTGCCTTTCCATCCGGTCCTATACCTTGAGAGGATAGCGTTGAGGCGTGGGCGGCGCCATGTCGGCCGCAGGCCGGCGGGTCCAGGGGGCACGTCCTGCGTCGTTCGGGGAATTCCGGGTGCCGGGCGCGGGCCGCGCGGGCGCAGCGAGGGGAGACAGGCGATGAGCGATCCGGTGGACCAGCTTGAGGAGGCCGGGCGTACGCTGTCGCGCGCCCGCGACGAGATCGCCAAGCGTATCGTCGGGCAGTCGGACGTGGTCGAGCTGGTGATGATCGCGATCCTGTCGGGCGGCCACGGTCTGCTGGTCGGCGTGCCTGGCCTCGCCAAGACGCGACTGGTCGAGACGCTGGGCACGGTGCTCGGCCTCGGCACCAACCGCATCCAGTTCACACCGGACCTGATGCCGGCCGACATCCTCGGCTCGGAAGTGCTGGAGGAGAGCGAGCACGGCGGCGGGCGCGTCTTCAAGTTCATCAAGGGCCCGATCTTCACCCAGCTGCTGCTGGCCGACGAGATCAACCGCGCCTCGCCCCGCACGCAGTCGGCGCTGCTCCAGGCGATGCAGGAGAAGGTGGTGACGGTGGCGGGCGAGACGCGGCCGCTGGATGCGCCCTTCCACGTGCTGGCCACGCAGAACCCGATCGAGCAGGAGGGCACCTATCCGCTGCCCGAGGCACAGCTCGACCGGTTCCTGCTGCAGATCGACATGGACTACCCGACCCGCGACGAGGAGCGCGACATCCTGCTCACCACAACCGGCGTGGAGGAGGCGGTGGCCAGCCCGGTGCTGGACGGCGCGTCGCTGATCGCGCTGCAGCGGCTGGTCCGGGCGATGCCGGTCGGCGAGGCGGTGATCGAGGCGATCATCTCGCTGGTGCGCGCGGCGCGCCCGGGCGAGCCGGACGGCGCCGCGATCGCGACCGAGCGGCTGGCCTTCGGCCCCGGACCGCGCGCGGCACAGTCGCTGATGCTGGCGGCCAGGGCGCGGGCGCTGCTGCAGGGCCGGCTGGCGCCGTCGCTCGACGACGTGCGGGCGCTGGCCAAGCCCGCGCTGGTGCACCGCATGGCGCTGACCTTCGCCGCGCGGGCCGAGGGCGCGAGCCTCGAGGACGTGATCGCGGGCCTGGTCGACACGCTGTCGCTGGAGCGCGCCGCGTGATGGCGCCCCGCGGCCGGGCCGCGCGCCATTGCCATTGCCATCGCCATCGGGAGGCCAGGGCGTGAGCGGTGCCGGAAGGGTGTTCGCCGAAGCCGCCCGCCCGGTGACGGCGATTGCGGCGCTGGCGTTCGCGGCGATCGCGGCGTCGGTGCCCACCGCGCCCGGCGCCCGCGCCTCGGCCGAGGAGAGCGCGACCTTCGTCGACCTCTGCCTCGACGGGGTCGACGCGATGCGTGCGCGGGCGGGCCAGGCACCCTGGCGCGCGGAGGCCTTCGAGCGCACCAAGGAGCGGCGCGCGGCGACGCGGCTGGTGCGCACGATGGTGCGCGAGGGGCGCATGGCGCCCGACACGCTCACCGGCGTCACCGCCACGCGCACCGTGACGGGCGAGCGTGGCGGCACCAAGCTGACGGTGTTCGAGGGGGCCTTCACCGCGGGCGGGCAATCGGGCGACACGCTCGGCGGCTATGACGGGCGCTACCTGCAATGCGTGTTCCTGCGCCGCAAGAGCCGGGGCAAGGTGGGCGAGGCGGTCGCCGTGCGCCGCGAGGTGAGCCGCCTGCTCGAGGCCCGCCTCGGCCTGCAGGACGTGGCGTTCGAGCGGGTGATCAGCGAGAAGAAGAACGACGACGCCCGCTGGGCCTGGCGCCATGTCACGCCGCGCGAGGTCTATCACGTCCTGCTGATCCACGCGGCGGGCGGCGCCGAGGCGATCCTTTCGGGCCAGGTCAGCCAGCTCGTCTTCGAAGGCGGCGACCGATGAGCACCACGACCGAGGCCGCCGCCTGGCTCCGCCGCGACGCGGAGCGGATCGCGGGCGCGCTGCCGCCGCTGCTGGTCGAGGCCGAGCGGCTGGTCGCGTCGACCTTCCACGGCGTCCACGGCCGCCGCCGCTCGGGGCCCGGCGAGACGTTCTGGCAGTACCGCACCGCCCAGCCCGGAGACAGCCTGGCGCAGATCGACTGGCGCCGCTCGGCCCGGTCGGACCGCCTGTTCATCCGCGAGATGGAGTGGGAGGCGGCCGAGACGGTGATGTTCTGGGTCGACGACGCGCGCTCGATGCAGTTCGCCAGCCGCTATGCCCGCCAGAGCCGGACCGGCCATGTCTCGAAATACGAACGCGCGGCCCTGCTGACCACCGCGCTGGCGACGCTGCTGTCGCGCGGCGGCGAGCGCTTTGGCCTGGTCGGCACGGATGCCGCGCGGCCGCGCACCGGTCCGCGCCAGCTCGAGCGCTTCGCCAGCCTCATGGCGGCCGCGCCGCCCGAGGATGCGCCCGACTACGGCGCGCCGGCGGCCTTCGACCTGCCGCGCGCGGGCCGGGCGGTCTTCCTGTCCGATTTCATGGGCCCGCGCGACAACGTGTTCCCCGCGCTGAAGGCGGCGGCGGGACGGGGCATCGGCGGGCTCTATGTCCAGGTGCTGGACCCGGTGGAGGAGGAGTTCCCCTTCGCCGGGCGCACCCGGTTCCAGAGCGTGGGCGCCACGCTGGACCACGAGACCGACGAGGCGGCCGCGCTGGCGGACCGCTACAGGATGCGGCTGGCCGAGCGGCGCGACGCGCTGACCTCGGTGGCGCGCGACGCCGGCTGGCGGCTGCTCACGCACCGCACCGACGAGAGCCCGCGCAAGGCGCTCCTGGAGCTGCATGCCTGGCTCGGGGGCGGACGCTAGCGCCGCGCCCGGGGGCCGCGCGAAGGAGAAGTGATGCTGGGACTGGGAAGCATCGGGTTCGTTGCCCCTGCCGTGCTGGCGGGGCTCGTCGCGCTGCCGATCCTCTGGTGGCTGCTGCGCGCGATCCCGCCGG
>JBCBPG010000524.1:0-3802 GCA_039820865.1 Pseudomonadota bacterium | reverse complement strand
GCGTTCGAGGGACTGGCAGTCGGCGATTGCGGGGGGGAGCGCGGTCAGGGGTCTCAGGCGCTTGTCGCCGGCGCGGCGCTCGCCGCGATGCCCCTGCTCAAGTTCGCGGGACGACAGGTTGAGGTAGCGCCAGCCTTCGTGGCGGGCCTGGTCGATGAGGTCTTCGGCGAGGCGGTAGGCGGTTTTGGCGACGAACATGAAATGGCTCCCCACAATCCGCGGCAGTATGGCCGGGGGGGTGGGGGTCGCAAGGGGGCGTCGGCGCGGGCGGCGATCCCGGGGGCGGCCGGCCGCGCGGCTGGGCCGTCAGTCGGTGCGGTAGTTGGGGCTTTCGCGGACGATCTGGACGTCGTGGACGTGGCTTTCCTTGAGGCCGGCGCCGGTGATGCGGACCATGTTGACGGCGCCGCGCATCGCCTCGACCGTGCGGTGGCCGGTATAGCCCATGGCGGCGCGCAGGCCCCCGGTCATCTGGTGCAGGACCGCGCCCGTGGGGCCCTTGTAGGGGACCTGGCCCTCGATCCCCTCGGGCACCAGCTTCTGGGTGTCCTTGATCTCCTTCTGGAAGTAGCGGTCGGCCGAGCCGCGGGCCATGGCGCCGACGCTGCCCATGCCGCGATAGGCCTTGTAGCTGCGGCCCTGGTAGAGAAAGACCTCGCCCGGTGCCTCGTCCGTGCCGGCGAGCATCGAGCCGATCATCGCGCAGTGCGCGCCCGCGGCGACGGCCTTGGCGAGGTCGCCCGAGTACTTGATGCCGCCATCGGCGATGACGGGGGTGGCGGTCTCGGCGGCGGCGGCGGCGCAGTCCATGACGGCGGTGAGCTGGGGCACGCCCACGCCCGCGACGATGCGGGTGGTGCAGATCGAGCCGGGGCCGATGCCGACCTTGACCGCGTCGGCGCCGGCGCCGATCAGCGTGCGCGTCGCCTCGCCCGTGGCGACGTTGCCGGCGACGACCTGGACGGCGTTGGAGAGGCGCTTGACGCGGGAGACGGCCTCGGACACGGCCCTGGAGTGGCCGTGGGCGGTGTCGATGACGATCAGGTCGACGCCGGCGTCGATCAGCGCCTCGGAGCGTTCGAAGCCGCTGTCGCCGACGGTGGTGGCGGCGGCGACGCGCAGGCGCCCCATGGCGTCCTTGCAGGCGAAGGGGTTGAGGACGGCCTTCTGGATGTCCTTGACCGTGAGCAGCCCGGTGCATTGGCCGATGTCGTTGACGACGAGGAGCTTTTCGATGCGCCGGGCCTGGAGCATGCGCTTGGCCTCGTCGAGGTCGACCGGCTCGCGCACGGTGGCGAGGTTGGAGGCGGTCATCAGGGCGCGGACGGGGGTGGTCGGGTCGTCGGCGAAGCGCATGTCGCGGTTGGTCAGGATGCCGACAAGGCGGCCGTCGGCCTCGACGATGGGAAAGCCGGTGATGGCGTAGCGCTCCTGCAGCGCCTGGGCATCGGCCAGCGTCTGGTCGGGGCGCAGCGTGACGGGTTCGTAGACGATGCCGCTCTCGAAGCGCTTGACGCGGCGGACCTGGGCGGCCTGTTCCTCGACGTCGAGGTTGCGGTGGATGACGCCGAGGCCGCCCGCCTGGGCCATGGCGATCGCCATCGCCGCCTCGGTCACGGTGTCCATGGCCGAGGAGACGAGGGGGATGTTGAGCTCGATCTCGCGGGTGATGCGGGTGCGCAGATCGGCATCGGCCGGGATCACCTCGGAGGCGCCGGGCACCAGCAGGACATCGTCGAAGGTCAGTGCATCACGGATCTGCACGGGTCGCGTCTCCCAGGGGCTGCGGCAGCGTGCGGGACCGTATTGCACGCGCGCGCGGCCTTGGGAAGGTGGCGGGATGGCAGGGCTGGCGCCCGCTCAGCGCAAAGCCGGGGTGTTGGCGAAGGCGACGAGATCGACCGTGCCGGTGTCGAGGGCGACGACCCAGTGGCGGCTGGGCGTGTCGCGCAGCGGCGTGGCGTTGTCGACGGCATAGACCAGCACCCGGCCGTCGGCGATGGCGAGGGGAAAGAGCTTGGCCGGGCTGCTGTCACGGCGCAGATCGGTATAGCCGGGCAGGTCGCGGCGCCCGATGCCGCTGCAGGCCAGCTCGCCGCCCCCGAGCGGCAGGGTGGCGATGACGCAGTCGTCGCGCTCGCGGTGAAAGCCGGTGAGCACGAGGTGCCGGGCGGCGGGGTCGATGGCGATGGCGGCGGCGTGGAACTGGTCGTCGAAGGCGCCGAGAGGGGTGAGCGCGCGCGTGTCGGGGTCGAAGCGGTAGAGGGCGCTGTCGCCCCCGCTGGTGACGCCGTAGATCAGCCCCGTCTCCGGGTCCTGCGCGGCGACGGGGGCGGTGCTGCCGCGCGGCCCGATGCTGTCCCCGGCGCTGCCGTCGGCATAGCGCAGGAAGGTGAGGAAGCGGTTGTCCATCCAGTAGCCCATGCCCCGCGCGCCGAAGCGCCAGCCCTCCTGGTAGTCGAGCGCCGCCTCGATCTCGGCCAGTCCCGGGGTCAGGGCGTCGGGGCGGACGAGGCGTTCCAGGTGGTCGACCCAGAGGCGGTGGTCCTCGGGCGCCTCGGTGACGTCGAAGCCCTCCTCCGGGCCGTCATAGGCGCCCTGCGCGCTGGCCAGGCGCTCGATCCCCAGCAGGTCCGCCCAGTAGCCGATGGCCTTGCGGAAGCCGGCGCCGTCGAGCGTGTGGAACCGGCCCTCGCGGCCCGGCCAGACGGCGTCGTCGTAGACGTACTGGTCGACGAAGACATGGGTGTCGTCGGGCTTGTAGGCGCTGATCCAGACGCCCTCGAGCGTCGTGCCCTCGGCCACGCGGATGTCCCAGGCGGCGGCCTCGTAGCTGGCGAGGATCAGGCGCACGGTCCTGCCGGGACGGTCGACGCGCACCTGCACGACCAGTTCGGCCGGTTCGGGCCGGCGCTTGTGCGTCGCCTGGTAGAGGCCGACGGCATGGGTCTCGATCCCGTCATCCGCCGCCCGGGGGGCCGTGCCGGGCAGCATGAAGGCGCCGGCGAGCGCCAGCAGGATCAAGAGGTTACGCATCCATCGCCTCCGTTCGAGACCGCCGCGCTGACAGCGCCTGCGGGCCGTGCAAGCCTGCGCCGACGGAGCAGCAGAAAGGCGGCGAGAGCATGACAGGTATCGGGGCGGGGCACGGCTATGACGGCGGGCGGCTGGACCTGCCCTTCACCGGGATCTGCACCTTTGGCCGCCGGCCTTACGTGAGCGACTGGGGGGCGATCGAGGCGGATGTCGCGGTGCTGGGCGCGCCCTTCGACGCCGGGACCCAGTGGCGGGCGGGCGCGCGCTTTGGCCCGCGGGCGGTGCGCGAGGCGTCGACGCTCTTTTCCTTCGGCCATGCAGAGGCTTACGACCACGAGGACGATGCGGTGTATCTGGGCCCCGGGGTGCGGATCGTCGACATGGGCGATGCCGATATCGTCCATACCGACACGCTCGCCTCCCACGCCAACATCGAGACCGGCGTCCGGGCGGCGCTGGCGGCGGGGGCGCTGCCGGTGGTGATCGGGGGCGACCATTCGGTCAACATCCCCTGCATCGCGGCCTTCGAGGGGCACGGGCCGCTGCATGTTGTGCAGATCGACGCCCATCTCGACTTCGTCGACGTCCGCCACGGCGTGCGCTTCGGCCATGGCAACCCGATGCGCCGGGCGGCCGAGCGGGGCTGGGTGAGCGGGCTGACGCAGGTGGGGATCCGCAATGTCAGCTCGACCGCGCGCGAGGGTTACGAGGACGCCCGTGCCATGGGCTCGGACATCCTGAGCGTGCGCCAGGCGCGGCGGCTGGG
>JBCBPG010000523.1:0-3803 GCA_039820865.1 Pseudomonadota bacterium | reverse complement strand
TCATGGCGGGCTCGATCGAGACACTGACGCCGGCCAACGATCCCGACCACTGGGACCTGGTCGAGGGGCAGGGCTCGCTCTTCCACCCCTCGTTCTCGGGCGTCACGCTGGCACTGATCCACGGCTCGCAGCCCGATGCGCTGGTCCTCTGCCACGAGCCCACGCGCACGCATATGCGCGGCCTGCCGCACTATCCCTCGCCGCGGCTGGAGGACCTGGCCGACATGGTCCTGCCGCTGGCGCGCGTGGTGAACCCTGCCGTCAGGGTGGTGGGCGCCTCGATCAACACCGCCGCGCTCGACGATGCCGCGGCCCGCACGTATTGCGACGACATGGAGGCCAGGCTGGGCCTGCCCACCGTCGACCCGTTCCGCGAGGGCGCCGGTCGCCTGGCCGATGCGCTCGCCGACTGGAAAGCGTGATCTGGATAGCGTGACCTGGGACGCCTGATGCTGAAGCTCGCCATCGACCACCGCCGCTTTGCCCTGCGCGAGGCGTTCACCATCAGCCGCGGCACGCGCACCCATGTCGACTGCGTCGAGGTGCGCCTCAGCGACGGGACCCATACCGGCCTCGGCGAATGCGTGCCCTACAAGCGCTATGGCGAGAGCATCGAGAGCGTGACGGGCCAGCTCCTCGCCCAGGCGCTGCCGCTGGCCGACGGGCTCGACCGGGTGGCGCTGCAGGCGGCGATGCCGGCGGGTGCGGCGCGGAATGCGCTGGATCTCGCCTTCTGGGATCTTGAGGCCAAGCGCGCGCAGCTCCGCGTCTGGGAACTGCCGGCGTGGAAGGCGCTCGGCGGGCGCTGGCCGCGGGCGGTGACCTCGGTCTACACGCTCTCGATCGGCGAGCCGGACGCGATGCGCGCCGCCGCGGCCAGGGCGGCCGAGCGCCCGGTGCTCAAGGTCAAGCTCGCCGGCGACGCGATCGACGTGGCGCGCATCCAGGCGGTGCACGCGGGCGCGCCGAACGCCCGCCTCGTCGTCGATGCCAACGAGGGCTGGACCGCCGAGGGCTATGCCGCCGCCGCCGATGCCATGGCCGAGGCCGGGGTCGAGGTGATCGAGCAGCCGATCCATGCCGACCATGACGCGGCCCTCAAGGGCCTGCCGCGCCCCGTCGCGCTCTGCGCCGACGAGAGCTGCCACACCCGTGCGACACTCGACGCCCTCGAAGGGCGCTACGACATGGTCAACATCAAGCTCGACAAGACCGGCGGGCTGACCGAGGCGCTGGCGCTGCGGGCCGAGGCCGAGAGGCGCGGCTTCCGGGTGATGGTCGGCTGCATGATGTCGAGCTCGCTCGGCTGCGCGCCGGCGGTGGCGCTGGCGGCGCAGGCGGACCTGGTCGATCTCGACCCGCCGATGCTGCTGGCCGAGGACCGCGAGCCGCCGCTGCCGGTCGAGGGATCGCTGGTGCGCCCGCCCCAGGCCGCGCTGTGGGGCTAACCGAGGGAACGACATGAGCAGGACGGTCTACGTCAACGGCGAGTATCTGCCCGAGGAGGAGGCGAAGATCTCGGTATTCGACCGCGGCTTCCTGATGGCCGACGGCGTCTACGAGGTCACCTCGGTGCTGGACGGCAGGCTCTGCGACTACGAGGGGCACCGGGTGCGCCTGCACCGCTCGCTGGCCGAGCTGAAGATGGCGAGCCCCGTGACCGACGAGGAGCTGCTGGAGATCCACCGCGAGCTTGTCCGGCGCAACGACCTGACCGAGGGCACGGTCTATCTCCAGATCACCCGCGGTGCGGCCGATCGCGACTTCGCCTGGCCAAAGGATGCGACGCCCGGCATCGTCCTCTTCACCCAGGACAAGGCGCTGGAGGACGCGGCGGCAGCCCGGACGGGGATCAGGGTGCGCACCCAGCCCGACCTGCGCTGGGGCCGGCGCGACATCAAGACGGTGCAGCTCCTCTACCCCTCCTTCGCCAAGATGATGGCCAGGGAGCAGGGGGCCGACGACGCCTGGATGCTGGCCGACGACGGCACCGTGACCGAGGGCACGTCGAACAACGCCTACATCGTCAAGGACGGCCGGATCGTCACGCGCCACCTGTCGACCGACATCCTGCACGGCATCACCCGCGCGGCGGTGCTGGCGGTGGCGCATGACCTGCAGATGCAGGTCGAGGAGCGCCCCTTCACGCCGGCCGAGGCCGCGGACGCCGACGAGGCCTTCATCACCGCCGCCTCCACCTTCGTCTGCCCGGTGGTCGAGATCGACGGCACCGCCATCGGCACCGGCCAGCCAGGCCCGGTCGCGAAGCGGCTGCGCGAGGTCTACATCCGCGAGGCCCGCGCCAAGTCGATCTGAGGGTCTGCCCCAAGGGTTCGTTTCCAGGGGTTCGTTTCACGCATCCTGCGGATCGGACGCGCCGTCCGAGGCGGGCCGTGGGCCGGCGGCGGGGCCAGGAGGCCCCGCATGGCGAGCGTCAGAGCTCGGGTTCGGCCAGCAGGATGCCGGCGACGATGTCGTCGATATCGCCCTCGACGCGGAGCGCGAAGCCGTCGCCACCCGTGAGCAGCACGTCGTCGCGGATCTCGCGCAGGAACAGCGTGTCGGTATCGCCGCGGACCGGACGGCCGATCTCGATGTCCTCGAACCCGAAGGCGGTCAGGTCGATGCGGTCGCCCGCCTCGAATTCCTCGATCCGCTCGCCGCGCGAGCGCGGGGCGGTGCTCTCGGGCGTGAAGACGAAGACGTCGTTCGCCGCTTCGGTCGCCTCGAAGGTCTCGCGCGCGGTCGTGGCCTCGGTCGTCGGGTCCAGCGTCGCCTCGACGGTGAACTGGCTGACGATGCGCGGCTCGAGCGCGGCGATCGCCTCCGGATCGGCCAGCGCCTCGTCCTCGGTGTAGAAGTCGAGGCCCCAGGTCGTGACCGTCAGCGCCTGCGTCTCGGGGTCGATGTCGAAATCGGTCCAGCCATAGGTATGGGTCGAGGTCCAGCCGCCCTCGACCAGCGTCGCGTCGATCAGCGACGCATCGTCGAGGCCGAGCGGGCTCAGCCCGTTCGGTGTCAGCGTGACGGTGTTGAACAGGTCCTCGACAAAGCCGTCGCGGTCGTTGAGCGGGTTGTCGTCGTCGTCCGGTGCGATCGGCAGGCTGTTGTAATAGCCGAAGGTCGCCTCGTCGATCAGCCCCAGCGCGAAGGCCACCTCGACGATCGCCGGGCCGAAGGGCGGGTCGAAGGCGACCGAACCCGTGGTGATCTCGAAATGCGGCGTCTCGATCTGCTCGCCGAACGGCACTTCGCTATAGGTGATCTGGTTCACGAAGGTCGCGTGGATGTCGGCGGCCACGAAGACCACGTTGTCGATCGAGTTCTCCTCGATGAACTGCAGGATCTCGACCCGCTCGCCCTGGTAGCCCTCCCAGCTGTCGGCATTGTTGAGGCCGAGGTTCTGGAACGGCTCGGGCGTCATGATGAACTTCCAGGTGACGCCGCGCTGCTCGGCGGCGAGCAGGTCGTCGAACAGGTCCTGGAGCTGCGCCTCGCCCAGCAGCGTGCGCGTGGGATCGAGGCTCTCGGTCTGGAAGCGGACCAGGTCGGCCACGTCGGTGATGTCGGCGACGCCGTCGATCTGTTCGTCCCGGAAGCTGCGCTGGTCCAGCACCATGATCGCCGCGTCGTCGCCGAAGGCCTGGCCGCGATAGAGCTGGCGCTCGCCGGCCGTCCGCTCGTCGCCGGTGTCGCCGTAGAACTCCTCGGCGATCGGGTGGTACTCCTGCCAAGCCTGCAGGCCGTTCTCGTAGAGGGTCGCATCGTTGACCAGCGCCTCCGGGTCGTCGCCGGGGAAGAGG
>JBCBPG010000522.1:0-3816 GCA_039820865.1 Pseudomonadota bacterium | reverse complement strand
GGGCGCAACGGCGGCGCGGATGTTAACCGCGGGTTCAGCGAATCGGCCGCATCCTGACGCGGGAGGGGGCGCGGCCCCGCCAGTACCGCCCGCCACCCTTCCCGCCACCCTGGCCGCCACTCAGGCCGCGGCGAGGCCCGCGTTCACGTCTGCCTGGATGCGGTCGACGGTCTGCATTACCGCCACGCTCTCGGCCAGCGGGATGACCGGGCTCTCGGTCAGACCCGCCCCGAGACAGCGCGCGACCTCGTCGAGTTCGAAGCGGAAACCGTTGCCGTGGAAGCTGCGATCCGTCGCCTGGCCGTCGCGCCCGGTCAGGCGGCGCCCGGCATGGCGCACGACGTGCCAGAGACCCGCGCGCACGATCGCCTGCTGGACGCCCTCCTTGACCCGGTGCATGCGCCCGGTGCCGGCCGGCGTCTCGTCCGAGGGGGCGGGATACGGGACCTGGCGCAGCCGCATCGCCTTGATGAAGGGCGCCTCCACATCGATCCGGCCGGTCTCGCCCACCACCTGCAGATCGTTGCGCAACAGCGCGACATGGCTTGCCGCCACGCTGACGCTGGCGCCGCGATAGCCGAGCACGGCGTTCGCCTGCACGACCGTGTCGCCGGCGAGAGTGCCGTGCGCGGCGACGCTGGAGGGTGCGCCGAGCAGCATGTGCGCGATCGAGACGCCGTAGACGCCGAGGTCGATCATCGCCCCGTGGCGAAGCCCCGGGCGCGACTGCGGATAGCCGAGCGACGCGTTGATGCCGACGACGCGCCCGATCTCGCCCGCGGCGACCCGGTCGCGCAGGATCGCCATGATCGGCAGGAAGCGTGTCCACATCGCCTCCATGCAGAAGACGCCGGCCGCCCGCGCCGCCGCCTCGATCCGGCGCGCGCCCGCGGCATCGCCGGCCAGCGGCTTTTCGCAGAGCACCGCCTTGCCCGCCGCGATCACCCGCAGCGCATGCTCGACATGGAGCGCGGTGGGCGTCGCGACATAGACCGCCTCGACCTCCGGGTCGGCGAGCAGGGCGTCGATGTCGTCATGGGCGCGCGCGCCGAAGATCGTCGCGAACTGCCGCGTCCGCCCGGGATCGCGCGCGGCGACGGCGACCAGACGGGCATGGGGCGTGCGCGCCATGTCCTGCGCCATCTGGGTCGCGATCTTGCCGGATCCGATGATCCCCCACCCGACGCAACGCACCATCGATTGTCCCTTCCACCAAAGAGCCTTGCGCGCGCCGCTGCTCCATCACGGGACTGGCAACCCCGGCCCGAAAAGAAGCGTGGCGTCCCGCGCGCGCCGCAAGTATCCTTACAGCGTGGGAGCGCAGGAAGGCCAAATCGGGCCTGATACATATTCTGTGTTGGTCCGGGATCGGGGGCGCCCCGATCCTGACGGTGTTGCTGGTTGGGTAGCCGGGGTGTGCGGTGGTGAGATCGGCTGAAGACGGCGTCCGACCGCCGGGAGGACAGGCCGTGCCGGAACGGGACGGCAATGGCCGCCGAATCCGTCGGCGCCTGTTTCTCGCTGCCAAGATCGCGGTCTCGGCCGGGCTGATGGCCTGGATCCTCTCGCGCGCCGATCTCGCCGCGGTGATGGACGCGCTGGCGGGGGTGTCGCCGGGCTGGCTGGTGCTGGCGGTGGTGCTGCAGTTCACGGGCTCCGTGCTCGTCACGCTGCGCTGGCGGGGGCTGCTGGCCGCGCGCGGGACCGAGGCGCCCTTTCTCTTCCTCTACAGCTCGGCGCTGGTCGCGGCCTTCTACCGCCAGTTCCTGCCCTCGATCATCGGGGGCGACGCGATCCGGGGCTATGATGCCTGGCGGGCGGGGGCCTCGCCGGCGGCGGCCGCGCTCTCGCTGGTGGTCGACCGGGTGCTGGGGCTCTTCGCGCTGGCGCTCTTCGCCATCCTGGCCGCCGCCTTCGCCACCGGGGCCGCGGGCGCGCTGCCGGGGCTCGAGCTCTGGATCGCCGCCGCCACGCTGGCGCTCTGCGCGGCGATCGCGGTGCTGGCGGGCGTGCTGCCGCCGCTCTCGCGCGACCGCGCACCGCGAAGCGGACTGGCGGGCAAGATCGCCGACAAGCTGCTCTCCATCATCGACGCCTTAGCCGCCTATCGCGACGCCCGCCCGGCGCTCTGGCGGGGCATCGGGCTCTCGGTCGTGGTGCAGGGGCTGGTGATCGTCTTCTACTGGACGCTCGGCCAGGCGTTGGGGCTGGGGCTGCCCTTCGTCGCCTATCTCTCGGTCGTGCCGATCGCGATCGTGGTGATGATGGCGCCGATCACGATCAACGGCATCGGGCTGCGCGAGATGATCTTCGTCCTCCTCCTTGGGCTCTGGTCGGTGGACGAGGCGGCGGCGCTGGCCTTTGCCTGGCTCGAATTCGCGACCTTCCTCGCCTTCGGCCTGTTCGGCGGGATCGTCCATGCCCTGCGGCCGAGCGGCCGGATCGCGCCGGCTGAGGCGATGAGAGGGAAGATGGCGGGGAAAATGGCGGGCGAGGCCTCGACGTGAGCGCGCTCCGCTACCGCGCCGATATCGACGGGCTGCGCTCGATCGCGGTGCTGCCGGTCGTGGCCTTCCATTTCGGCATCGCCGCGGCGCCGGGCGGGTTCGTCGGCGTCGACGTGTTCTTCGTGATCTCGGGCTACCTGATCACCTCGATCATCGCGCGCGAATGCGCCGAGGGGCGCTTCTCGCTCCTCGACTTCTACGAACGCCGCGCGCGGCGCATCCTACCGGCGCTCTTCGCGATGATCGCGGCGGTGGTGGTGATCGGCTGGTTCCTGTTCCTGCCGCGGGAGTTCTTCGATCTCGCCAAGAGCGTCGGCGCCGCGACCGTGTTCCTGGCCAACGTGCTGTTCTACCTCTCGGCCGGGTACTTCGACGCCGCCTCCTATACCAAGCCGCTGCTGCACACCTGGTCGCTGGGGATCGAGGAGCAGTTCTACATCGTCATCCCCCTCCTGTTCATGGCGCTGGCCTGGATGGGGTGGAAGGCGACCGCCTGGATCGCGGCGATCACGGTGGCCTCGCTGGCGCTCAGCGTGGCGACGACCGAGGCGATGCCGCAGGCGGCCTATTACCTGCTGCCCTGGCGGGCCTGGGAGCTGGGGCTGGGGGCGCTGCTGGCGCTGGGCGTCGCCCCCCCGCTCAGGACCGCGGCGGCGCGCGAGGCGGCGGCGGCGATCGGCGTCGTGCTGATCCTGGGCGCGGTGGTGCTGCTCGACAAGTCGGTGCCGTTTCCGGGCTGGGCGGCCCTGGCGCCCTGCCTCGGCGCGGCGCTGCTGATCCATGCGGGCGCGGGCGGGACGACGCGGGTGGGCGCGGTGCTGGCCTCGGCCGTGCCTGTCTGGATCGGAAAGCTCTCCTACTCGCTCTATCTCTGGCACTGGCCGGTCGTCGTCTTCTTCGTCTATCGCGAGATGCGGATGCCGACGCTGGTCGAGGCGGCCGTGCTCTTCGCCGTCTCCCTCGCGCTCGCCTTCGCCAGCCTCAAGCTCGTGGAACAGCCCTTCCGGCGGCCGAGCGGGGGGCGCGGGCGGCTCGCGCTCTTCGCCGGCTGCGCGGTGGCGGCGGGGGTGCTGCTGGCGGCCTCGGGGGCGATGCATCTCGGCGGCGGCTTTCCCGGCCGGCTCTCGGCCGAGGCGGTGGCGCTCGACGCCTATCGCGACGACCGCGACCCGCGCTATGGCGCCTGCGTGACCGGCAAGAAGACGCCCGAGGACTGGGCCGATCCCTGCCTCTACGGCGCCGGGGGCGCAGCGTCCACCAGTGCCCCCACGATCGCCCCCACGATCGCTCTCTGGGGCGACAGCCATGC
>JBCBPG010000521.1:0-3818 GCA_039820865.1 Pseudomonadota bacterium | reverse complement strand
TGGGGGGCGGGGTGGTCTTCACGGGCAATGGCGGCTTCAGCGACGTCTCGGTCTTCGACCTCGAGGCCGGGCTCGCGGGCAGGCCCGCCGAGCTCAACCGCGTGGGCATCGAGACGGGTCCCTTCGGCATGGCCCTCTCGCCCGACGGGACGCTGGTGGCGGCGGCCGCGCGCGAGAGCATGGCCGAGCCCTCAGAGGGCCGCACCGTCTCGATCATCGACGTCGCCAGGGCGGCCGCGGGCGGCGCGGATGCCGAGGTCGCGCGGGTGCGCGTGGGCAGCGACGATCCGGCCGAGGCGACGCGGCCGTTCGGCGTCGCCTTCACGCCGGATGGCCGCCACCTCGTGGCCAGCTGCTTCCGGTCGAACACGATCTCGGTCATCGACGTGGCCGAGGCGCTGGGCGGCCGGCCCTCGGAGGTGCTGCGGCTGCGCCCGCCCGATCCGCCGGGCGGCCAGGCGCGCCCGCGCGGCATCGTCGTCGCCGGGCGCCATGCCTGCGTGATCGGCGGCGCCAAGACGGGGCCGGCCAGCAGCCTCGTCTGGCTGGTGGACCTCGAGCGCGGCCAGATCGCGGCCACGGTCACCCGGGTGGGCAACGAATCCTACTTCCTCGCCGCCTTCTGAGCGCTCAGCGCTGGACGACCGAGGGCAGCCAGGTCGCCAGCGACGGCACCGCCATCAGCACCATCGTGAAGGCGATGATCAGCAGGAAGAAGGGCATGTTGGCCCGGAAGATCTTGAGCTGGTCCGTCTTTGCGATGCCCGAGGTTATGATCAGCGCGATGGCGAGCGGTGGCGTCAGCTGGCCGATGACCACCGCCATCACCATCAGCACCCCGAAATGCAGCAGGTCGACGTCGAACAGGATCAGCGTCGGCAGGATCACCGGCACCAGCACCGGGATCAGCGGGTCGAGGAACATGCCGGCGATGATCGCCAGGACCATCAGCGCCATCAGCCGCAGGAACGGATCGTTGCCCATGACGACAGCGTCCACGATGCCGGCCAGCGCCTGGGGCGCCTGGGCGCTGGACAGGCTTGAGCCGAGCGCGAAGGAGAGGCTGACGATGATCAGCAGCTCTCCCGTCATCTGCAGCGCCGAGGCGAAGGCGCGGTAGAGGCCGCGCAGGCTGAGCGTGCGGTAGATCACGGTGGAGAGGAGCGCGGCGTAGACCACGGCGAAGGCGCCGCCCTCGCTGGGCGTGAAGACGCCGAGCACGAGGCCGCCCACGATGATGACCGGCGTGCCGAAGGCCAGGCTCGCCCGCCAGCCCGCGCGCCAGATCTCGGCCGTCGAGAAGGCGCCGTGGCGGACCCAGCCGCGCCGCACCGCGATGACCGCGATGCAGGCCATGAAGGCGGCGCCGAGCAGGAGGCCCGGGATCAGCCCCGCGATGAAGAGCGCGCCGAGCGAGGTGCCCGTGACGGCGGAGTAGAGGATCATCGGCGAGGACGGCGGGATCAGCGGGCCGACGCCCGAGGACGAGGCGCTGACCGCGGCGGCGACCTCGGACGGGTAGCCCTCCTTCTTCATCGCCGGGATCAGGATCGAGCCGGAGCCCGCGAGGTCGGCGGTCGAGGACCCGATCATGCCGCCGAAGAACATCGAGGTCAGCACGTTGACCTGCGCCAGGCCGCCCCGCATCCAGCCGACCAGCGCCTTGGCGAAGTCGAACAGCCGGCCGGAGATCCCGCCGGCATTCATGATCACGCCCGAGAGCACGAAGAGCGGCAGGGCAATGAGCGTGAACTGGCTGACCCCCGAGACCATCGTCTGGGGCACCATGATCGCCCACTGGCCGCCGAAGACGAAGTTGAAGGCCACCGCGGTCAGCAGCGCCGCCACCATCGGCACGCCCGCGACCAGCAGCACCAGCAGGATCGCGATGGCGATCAGCGAGCCGATCATGGCGTATCCCCCGCCTTCCAGTCGCGCCAGGCCGTGACCAGGTAGGCGACGGCCGCCAGCCCCGGCCCGATCACCAGCGCCGACATGAACCATCCCTTCTGGATCTGGAGATAGATCGTCCGGTCGCCGCCGAAGAAGCCCATGTAGTAGGTCGACACGATCGCGAGCCAGGTGAAGATCGCCGCCGCCACGATCGAGCCGGCGAGCCCCATGACCCGCCGCGCGCCCCGCGGCATCCGGTCGACGAAGGCGCCGATGCGGATTGCCGCGCGCCTGCGGATCGCCAGGAACATCCCCGTCATGCCCAGCCAGGGCAGCAGCGACAGCACCAGCTCGTCACCCCAAATCAGCGTGGTGGAAAAGGCATAGCGCCCCGTCGCGTTGACGAAGACGATGCCGACGATGGTGACGAAGATCGCCACGCCCGCCGCCTCGACCAGCCGGTTGAGCGTGCGGTCGAAGGGCGAGGCGCCCGCATCGGGGTCAGCCAGGTCGGTGGCGCGCGAGGCCTCGGCGATCGCGGCGCCGAGGTCCTCGTCGTCGCGCCTCTGGTCGGCGGGCTGCGCCATGCGGTGCTCCTTCTGGAGGCGGGTCTCGTGGAGGGGGGCGGCGCCGGCGTGGCGCCGCCCCGATGGCCGGTTACTCCTGCGCGGCGGCGATGACGCGCTCGGCCAGCTCCGGGCCGGCCATCTCGCCCACCGCGACCCAGATCGGACCCGCGGCCTCCTTGAAGGCGGCGAGGTCGATCTCGTTGACCTCCATCGTCTTCGACAGCTCCTCGATCAGCGTGGCGTCACCCTCGGTGCCGAGGCCGCGGGTGTACTTGGCGGCCTCCAGCGCGGCCTCCTTGACCATCGCCTGCTGCTCGGCCGTCAGGCTGTCGTACTTGGCGCCGTTCATCACCAGCGTTACCGGCGAATAGACGTGGCCCGAGAGCGAGAGGTACTTCTGCACCTCGTTCAGCGAGCGGTTCTTGATGGTGATCAGCGGGTTCTCCTGCCCGTCGACCGTGCCCTGCTGCAGCGCGAGGTAGAGCTCGCCGAAGTTCATGTTGATCGGCTCGGCGCCCAGCATGGTGAAGGAGGTGATGCGCGCCGGGCTGCCGGGCACGCGGAACTGCACGCCCTCCATGTCGGCCGGCGTCGTGATCGGGCGGACGTTGTTGGTCATCTGGCGAAAGCCGAGCTCGCCGAAGGCCAGCACCTCGAGACCGGCCGCCTCGCGCATCGACTGGCGCAGTTCCTCGCCGATCTCGCCGTCGAGCAGGCGCGAGACCGTGTCGCGGTCCGAGAACAGGAACGGCATGTCGAAGACCGCCCAGGCGCTGTCGAGCGCCACCGCGTCCGAGCCCATGGGATAGACGTCGATCTGGCCGGTGCGGATCATCTGCAGGTGGACGTTCTCGTCGCCCAGCGCCTGCGTGTGGAACAGCTCGTGCGAGAAGTCGTCGCCCATCCGCTCCTCGAGGATCTGGGCGAAGCGCTCGGCCATGCGCAGGTCGAGACCGGTCATCGGGTTCTCGCCCGAGATCCGGAGGGTCAGCTCCTGGGCCTGGACGGCCGGGGCGCCGGAGAGGGCGAGGCCGAGGGCGCAGGCGGATACCGCGAGCAGGCGGGTCGCGTCGAACATGGTCAGTCCTCCTCTGTGATGCCCGGCATCTGGGGCCGGGTCTTCGGGCGTTCGGGTCACCCGTTCCTGGCGCGGCACGCGCTCGCGTGCCGTTACGTCACGATGGTGTCGCGGAGCGCGTCGCGATCGAGCTCGACGCCGAAGCCGGGTGCCTTGGGTACCATGATCCGGCCCCCGGCGGGCAGCGGCGGGTCGCGGAAGAGCGCATGCTCGACCTGTTCGATGCCGAGATGCGTCTCGGCCAGCGTGCCGCCCCTGAGGCCGGCCACGTGGTGCAG
>JBCBPG010000520.1:0-3819 GCA_039820865.1 Pseudomonadota bacterium | reverse complement strand
GGACGCCGGGCCTCGAACAGCTCGGCCACCCGCGGCAGACCGCCGGTGATGTCCTTGGTCTTCGCCCCCTCGCGCGGGATACGCGCCAGCACCGAGCCCGCTTGCACCTCGTCGCCGTTGTTGACCGAGAGGATCGCGTCGACCGACATGAAGTAGTGGACCGGGTTGCCGTTATCGAGCCGCAGCGGGTTGCCGTCGCCGTCGACCATGGTGATGGCCGGGCGCAGCTCGTTGCCCTTGGGCGCCGAACGCCAGTCCGACACGATGCGCTGCGAGATGCCGGTGGCCTCGTCCGTCTCCTCGCGCAGCGACACGCCCGGGATAAGGTCGATGAAGGTCGCCCGGCCCGTCCGCTCGGCGATCATCGGCAGCGTGTAGGGGTCCCACTCCGCCAGGCGTGCGCCACGCTTCACCTCGTCGCCCTCGGCCACCAGCAGCTTGGTGCCGTAGGTGACCTTGAAGCTCGCCCGCTCGCCGCCCTGCGGATCGACGATCGCGACCTGCATGTTGCGGGCCATGACGATGATCTCGCCGTCGGGGTTGGTGATCAGGCTCTCGTTGCGGAACTCGACCCGCCCCTCCTGGGTCGACTCGAGGAACGACTGGTCCGAGACGTTGGCCGCGCCGCCGATGTGGAAGGTACGCATCGTGAGCTGCGTGCCCGGCTCGCCGATCGACTGCGCCGCGATGATGCCCACGGCCTCGCCCGTGTTCACCATCGTGCCGCGGGCCAGGTCGCGCCCGTAGCAGACCGCGCAGATACCGTCGCGCAGCTCGCAGGTCAGCGGCGAGCGGACCTTGATGGCCTGCACGTTCGCCTCGTCGATCGCCGCCGCCTGCGGCTCGTCCACCATCACATGCGCCGGGTGGATGACCGCGCCCGAGACCGGATGGACCACGTCCTCCAGCGGGAAGCGGCCCAGCACCTGCTCGCCGATGGACGAGATGACGTTGCCGCCATCGACCACCGGTTCGGCCGTGATGCCCATCATCGTCCCGCAGTCATGGGTCTTGATGATGCAGTCCTGCGCCACGTCGACCAGGCGGCGGGTGAGATAGCCCGAGTTCGCGGTCTTGAGCGCCGTGTCGGCCAGGCCCTTGCGCGCACCGTGGGTCGAGTTGAAGTACTCGAGCACGGTCAGGCCTTCCTTGAAGTTCGACACGATCGGCGTCTCGATGATCTCGCCCGACGGCTTGGCCATCAGGCCGCGCATGGCGGCGAGCTGGCGCATCTGGGTCGGTGAGCCGCGCGCGCCCGAGTGCGACATCATGTAGACCGAGTTGGCCTCCTTCTGCCGCCCCGTCTCCTCGTCGTAGCGGACCGCCTTGATCTCCTCCATCATCTCGCCCGCGACCTTGTCGGTGCACTTGGCCCAGGCGTCGACGACCTTGTTGTACTTCTCGCCCGAGGTGATGAGGCCGTCCTGGTACTGCTGCTCGAACTCCTTCACCTGGCCGCGCGTGGCGTTCACGATCTCCCACTTGCGCTCGGGGATGACCATGTCGTCCTTGCCGAAGCTGATGCCGGCCTTGAACGCCTGGTGGAAGCCGAGGCTCATGATCCGGTCGCAGAAGATCACCGACTCCTTCTGCCCGCAGTGGCGGTAGACGGTGTCGATCACCTCGCCGACCTCGCGCTTGCGCAGCACCCGGTTGACCACGTCGAAGGTGACCTTGGGGTTCTTGGGCAGGAGGTTCGCGATCAGCATCCGGCCGGGCGTGGTCTCGACCCGCTCGATCTTGGCCTCGCCATGCTCGTCGACCGTGTGGAAGCGGGTGACGATCTTGGTGTGAAGGTTCACGAGGCCATCGGCCAGCGCGTGCTCGATCTCGGCCTCGTCGGCGAAGGCCATGCCCTCGTTCGGCTCGCCCTCCTTCATGAGCGAGATGTAGTAGAGCCCGAGGATCATGTCCTGCGAGGGCACGATGATCGGCTTGCCGTTCGCGGGGCTGAGGACGTTGTTGGTCGACATCATCAGCACGCGCGCTTCCAGCTGGGCCTCAAGGCTCAGCGGCACGTGCACGGCCATCTGGTCGCCGTCGAAATCGGCGTTGAAGGCGGCGCAGACCAGCGGGTGCAGCTGGATCGCCTTGCCCTCGATCAGCACGGGCTCGAAGGCCTGGATGCCGAGACGGTGCAGCGTCGGCGCCCGGTTCAGCATGACCGGGTGCTCGCGGATCACCTCGTCCAGGATGTCCCAGACCTCGGGACGCTCCTTCTCGACCAGCTTCTTCGCCTGCTTGACCGTGCTCGACAGCCCCTTGGCGTCGAGGCGCGAGTAGATGAAGGGCTTGAAGAGCTCGAGCGCCATCTTCTTCGGCAGGCCGCACTGGTGCAGCTTGAGCTCCGGGCCCGTCACGATGACCGAACGGCCCGAGAAGTCGACGCGCTTGCCGAGCAGGTTCTGACGGAAGCGCCCCTGCTTGCCCTTCAGCATGTCCGACAGCGACTTCAGCGGGCGCTTGTTGGCGCCCGTGATGACGCGGCCCCGACGGCCGTTGTCGAAGAGCGCGTCGACCGCCTCCTGCAGCATCCGCTTCTCGTTGCGGATGATGATGTCGGGCGCGCGCAGCTCGATCAGCCGCTTCAGTCGGTTGTTGCGGTTGATGACGCGCCGGTACAGGTCGTTGAGGTCCGACGTCGCAAAGCGGCCACCGTCCAGCGGCACCAGCGGGCGCAGCTCGGGCGGGATCACCGGCACGACGGTCAGGACCATCCATTCGGGTCGGTTGCCGGACTCGAGGAAGCTCTCGACCAGCTTGAGCCGCTTGATGATCTTCTTCGGCTTCAGCTCACCCGTCGCCTCGGCCAGGTCGGCGCGCAGCTGCTCGGCCTCGCTGTCCAGCTCGATCGCCGCCAGCATCTCGCGGATCGCCTCGGCGCCGATGCCGGCGCGGAAGGCGTCCTCGCCGAACTCGTCCTGCTTGTCGAGGAACATCTCCTCGGTCAGCAGCTGGCCGTGGCTGAGGTCGGTCATGCCCGGCTCGATCACGACATACTGCTCGAAGTAGAGGATCTTCTCGAGATCCTTGAGCGTCATGTCGAGCATGAGGCCGATGCGCGAGGGCAGCGACTTGAGGAACCAGATATGCGCGACGGGCGCGGCCAGTTGGATGTGGCCCATCCGCTCGCGCCGCACCTTGGCAAGGGTAACCTCGACACCGCACTTCTCGCAGGTGATGCCCTTGTACTTCATGCGCTTGTACTTGCCGCACAGGCACTCGTAGTCCTTGATCGGACCGAAGATGCGCGCGCAGAACAGGCCATCCCGCTCCGGCTTGAAGGTCCGGTAGTTGATGGTCTCGGGCTTCTTGATCTCGCCGAACGACCAGCTGAGGATGCGCTCGGGGCTCGCCAGCGAGATCTTGATCTCGTCGAAGCTCTTCGGCGCCTCGGCGGTCTGGAAGATGTTGCTAAGTTCCTGGTTCATCACCGGTCTCCGTGCCCCGATAGGGCGTCAGCACGAGCCCAGCGCCACGATCTAGCGCTCGGGCTGGGAAAGGCGGCACCCCCTCGGCGCCGCCCCCGGTTCGTCAGTCGTCGCTCTCGCTGTCCATCAGCTCGACATTGAGGCCCAGCGAGCGGATCTCCTTGACCAGCACGTTGAAGCTCTCGGGGATGCCGGCCTCGAAGTTGTCCTCGCCCTTGACGATGCTCTCGTAGACCTTTGTACGGCCCGCGACGTCGTCGGACTTGACGGTCAGCATTTCCTGCAGCGTGTAGGCAGCGCCGTAAGCCTCCAGCGCCCAGACCTCCATCTCGCCGAAGCGCTGGCCGCCGAACTGCGCCTTGCCGCCCAGCGGCTGCTGCGTGACCAG
>JBCBPG010000519.1:0-3824 GCA_039820865.1 Pseudomonadota bacterium | reverse complement strand
GGCGTGCGGATGCAGGAGGCGACCAGCGTGCGCTCGCCCGCCACCTCGACCATGCAGGCGCGGCAGTTGCCGTCCGGGCGGTACGAGGTCGCGTCGCGGTGGCAGAGATGCGGGATCCGCGTGCCCTCGCGCTTGGCGACGTCCCAGAGGGTCTCGCCCGGCAGCGCCTCGACCTCGCGGCCGTCCAGCGTGAAGGCAATGGTCTCGATCTTGGCGCCGTCAGGCATGGCTGGCCTCCTCGTTGGTCTCGGTGGGGGTGTCGGCTGGGGTCGTCGTGGGCATGCGATAGCGCAGGAAGAGCTTGGGATTTTCGGTCGCGCCGGTCGCCCGGTAGAGCGCGGCGGCCGCGTGGTTGTCGTGGTCGGTGACGATGTCGACGCGCGTGCCCTCGGGCGCGCCGGTAAGCACGTCGTCGAGAAAGCGGTGCATCAGCGCCCGGCCGATGCCCTGGCCGCGCGCGGCGGCGGCGACATAGACCTCGCTGACCCACCAGGCGAGCGTCAGCGAGGCGCCGGGCCAGGTCGGCTGCGCGGTCAGCATGCCGGCCAGCGCACCACCCTTCCCCTCGGCCACCAGCACGCGCATGTCCCGCAGCGTCGCCAGCGCCTGGTCGATGCGCGCGGCCTGCACGGCGCGCCCGGGCACATCCTCGCCCGACCAGTAGGCCTCCATCTCGGCGCAGAGCGCGTGGAAGGCCACCCGGTCGGCGGGCGCATAGGGCCGCACGCGCGTCACTGCCCTGCCTCCCCGGCGGGGCAGCCGGCTTCGAGGGTGGCGACGCGCCCGGCCTCGATCTCCAGCGCGGCCGTCAGCAGCAGGTTGGTGCGGTTTCCCCCGTCGGCGTCGAAGCCGTTCTCGAAGAGGAAGTCGACCGTGCCGTCCAGCCGTCCGGCGACCAGCCTGCCGTTGTCGGCGTCCGGGACCAGCAGGCGGTCGCCGCGGCGCTCGAAATTGCCGCGCCGGCGCATTTCGACGCCCCATCGCGAGAGGTCGAAGACCGTCGCCGTCTCGCCGCTGGCCAGGTCGATGCGCGTGATCTCGGGGCGCGGCGGCAGGCGGTAGGGCGCGTTGTTGAAGACCTCGATCGCGCCGTCGACGAAGGTCGCGTCGTGCTGGTCCGAGACATGGCCGACGCTTGACCAGACGATGCGCTGGGTCGAGGGGCGGAGCACGATGACCGCGTTGCTGTCGCGCACGCTGACCAGCCAGTCGCCCGCCTCGAGCCCCGGGTACTCGGCCGCCTGGTCGGCGCCCAGCACCGCGATCTTGTTCAGGTGGAACGGATCCATCGGCAGCGAGGGCGCGATGCCGGCGTCGCTGTGGTCGCGCGGGATGGTCCGCTCCAGGCGGAAGTCGAGGATGTGCAGGTCCTGCGCCCAGGACCAGCGCAGCAGGTCGTAGCCGGTGACGCGCTCGACCTCGCGCCCGTCCGTGCCGTCGACCGCGACGATGTCGAAGCCCTGGAAGGAGTAGAAGCGCCCGCCATGCGCCTCGATGTCGTGGTGCCAGTCGAGGCTTTCGGCGCTGTTGTGGTCGGCCTCGGTCGGTGCCCAGTCCGCCTGCCAGGCGAGCCCGCCGCACCAGTCCAGCGCCGTCAGCCGGCCATAGGCATTGGTGGCGATCCGGCCCTCCGCATCGATGGCGAGGCCGATATGGGGCCCGGCATAGGGCTCGTCGGCGCGGGGCGCGTGCCAGGCGCGGTGGATCGCGCCGGCGCTGTCGATCAGCACCGTGCCGATGATGCCCTGGCGCCCTGTAAAGCCGAAGGCGCCGTAGGCGAGGAAGTAGCGCACCGCCCCCTCGGCCGGCAGCGCGCGCATGGCGCCGGTCTCGATCTCGGGGCCGCGATAGCCGGGCGCGAGCGTCACCGGCACCAGCCGGGCCTCGTCGACGGGCAGCGGGCGGGTGCCGGTGGCGCGCAGGCGCCGCGGGCTCTCGACCACGTCGGACAGGAGCCGCTCGGAGAGCGAGCGCCGGTCGGCCGGGTTTCCGCGCACGGCGACGGCGATCTCGCGGACGATCGGCGCGGGGAACGCATCGTGTCGGAGCATCGCGAAGACCCAGGCGCCGCCGGCGCCGGCCGCGCCCAGCATCATGACGGCGACCAGCCAGACCTCGATGCGCCCGAACATCGCGCGTTCGACGAGGCCGGAGCGCTCCTCAGCCATGGGCGCGCGCCTCCAGCCGGTCGGGGGCGTCGGCCTGCCACTCGTCCGAGAGGCCGCCATAGAGCGTGTGGTACATCTCGTCGCCGGCGTGCTGGGTGAACTCGGCGTTCACGTCGCGGTCCTCGTAGCCGAGGATCTCCCTGCAGGCCCCGATCAGCGCGGCGGCCAGCGCGGCGCGCTGTTCCGCCGGGCGGCCGCGGCGGATGTCGAGCATCAGGATCGCGGCCTCGCGCGGCTGGCCGCCCTCGGCCGGGCCCTGGCAGCGCCAGACGCTGCCGGCGCCGGTGCAGCGAATCGCCACCGTGATGCGGTTGGGGCTGGCGTTCATCAGCTCGGCGAAGATCTCGCCGAAGCGCTGCGCCAGCGCCTGCTTCTGCGCCGCCGTGTGGTCGAAGGGGGTATCGAGCTGCAGGTAGGGCATCAGTCGCAGAACTCGGGGATCACCGCGCGCCAGATCGCGCAGAGCTCGGGCGCCGCCCACCAGACATCGCCCGCGCCGAGCGACCAGTCCGCCACCATCCAGTCACCGCCCGAGCGCTGGTAGAGAACGTGGACAGTCGAGCCGTTATAGGCGTCCGGGTCCGCGCCGCGGGCGGCCAGCGGCGTCGCGGCCCAGGCGATCGGCCCACCGCCCGGGCGCACCGGGCGCAGCGTGGCAAAGCCGACCCGACCCTCGATGCGCAGTGTCTCGACGATGAACTGTACAGGCGCGCCCAGGTCCCGCTCGGCGAAGGGGCGGATCGCGTCCATCAGCGCGCCCCGCGTCTCGCTGCCCCGCGGCGGCACGTCCCACGCCGCCGCAGGCGCCGCCGCCGCCGCGAACAGCGTTGCGGTCAGGACGGTCGGGGCGAGGGCGGGCATGGGGCGCATGGGCTCAGATCTCGTCGGCGAAGTGCTTGATCGTCAGCCGGATCGGGTTCGGCGCCGCCTGGCCGAGGCCGCAGATCGAGGCGTCGGCCATCACCTGGCAGAGATCCTCGAGGAGTTCGGTGTCCCAGGTCTCGGCCTGCATCAGCTTGACCGCCTTCTCGCAGCCGACACGGCAGGGGGTGCACTGCCCGCAGCTCTCGTCCTCGAAGAAGCGGAGCATGTTGAGCGCGGCGTCGCGGACGCGGTCCTGGTCCGACAGCACGACGACGGCGGCCGAGCCGATGAACGATCCGTGCGGCTGCAGGGTGTCGAAGTCGAGCGGCACGTCGTCCATCGAGGCCGGCAGGATGCCCGAGGACGGCCCGCCCGGCTGGTAGGCCTTGAAGACGTGACCCTCGGCCATGCCGCCGGCCGCCTCGATGATGTCGGTGATGGTCGAGCCCGCGGGCAGGAGATGCACGCCCGGCTTCGCGACCCGGCCCGAGACCGAGTAGCTGCGCAGCCCCTTGCGCCCGTTCCTCTCGACCGAGGTCAGGATCTCGGGGCCCTCGCGCAGGACACGGGCGATCCAGTGCAGCGTCTCGACGTTGTGAACCAGCGTCGGGCGGCCGAAGACGCCGACCTGGGCGACATAGGGCGGGCGGTGGCGGGGCAGGCCGCGCTTGCCCTCGATCGATTCGATCATCGCCGACTCTTCGCCGCAGATATAGGCGCCCGCGCCGCGGCGGACCTCGATATAGCCGGGCGCGGCGAGGCCGGCGGCCTCCAGCGCGGCGATCTCCTCGG
>JBCBPG010000518.1:0-3825 GCA_039820865.1 Pseudomonadota bacterium | reverse complement strand
CGGCCAGGGCTTCTTCACCTGGGCCACGATGGTGATCCCGTCGAACGACGCCTTCCTAGCGGTGCCGGACGATGCGCTCGCCGATCCGGTCTTCGACGAGGACGGCAATTTCCTCGGCCCCGTCGTCATCCAGCGCTTCGGCAGCGACGTCCTCGACGCCGGGACCGAGGTGAACACCGAGGAGAACGCCGCCTTCCTCAACCAGACCGCCCGCGACCAGGGCGAGGCCGAGGGCGGTGTCATCACCGAGCATCCGGGCTTCAACGGCTCCGAGGGGCTGGCGGACGGCGAGCCGGTCAACATCCTCGGCGGCACGACGGCGCCCGGCGCGATGATCGATCCGGTCGAGGGTGACTTCACCCGCAACGCCGGCAACGAGCAGCTGCTCGAGATCGTCATCGACCTCGTCGCGGGCTCGGACGACACGCTGATCGGCGGCGCGGGCGAGGACATCCTCGACGGCGGGCGCGGCGACGACCGTCTCGAGGGCGGCACCGGGGCCGACACCTTCGTCTTCGAGGCGGATGCGGGCTTCGACACCGTGACCGACTTCGAGGCGGATGCCGACATCCTCGACCTCTCGGCCGACGTGTTCGGGTTCGAGAGCATCGACGATGTTCTCGGCGCGGCGTCGCAGGAGGGCGACGATGTCCTGATCGGCCTGGGGGACGAGGGCGCGTTGAGGGTGCGCGACCTCGAGGTCGACCAGCTCACCGACGACAACGTCCTCTTCTGACGGAGCGGGTGGGGCGGCTCCGGCCGCCCCGCCATACCCGGTGCAAAGGCTGATCCCATGACCCGTTCATCCGACGCGCCCGAGGTCTCCTCGGCGCTTGCCCGCTGCCGCGGCGGCCTCGTCGCCGTCGGCGCCTTCAGCTTCCTCATCAACCTGCTGGTGCTGGCCGGCCCGCTCTACATGATGCTGGTCTATGACCGTGCGCTGGCGAGCGCGAGCGTGCCGACGCTGGTCGCGCTCTCGGCGCTCTTGGGCGGGCTGTTCCTGGCGATGGGCCTGCTCACGCTCATCCGCGCGCGTATCCTGCTCCGCCTCGGCAACCGGCTCGATGCCGCGCTGTCCGAGCGTGCCTGCAAGATCCAGCTCCGTGCCGAGGGCGGCCCGGCGCGCCATGCCACGGCCGACCTCTCGACGCTCCGCGACTTCCTCGGTGGCCAGACGCCCGGGGTGCTGTTCGATGCGCCCTGGACCCCGGTCTTCGTGCTCTTCGCCTTCCTGCTGCACCCGCTCCTCGGCCTGATCGCGGCCGGCGGGGCGGTGGTGCTGATCGTGCTTGGTCTCCTCAACGACCTCGCGACGCGGCGTGTCCAGGCCAGGGCCGCGCAGACCGACTTCCAGGCCGCGACGCTGCTGTCGGACGCCGCGCGCCAGGGCGAGGCCGTCGCCGCGATGCGCATGGACGCCGCCGTCCACGCCCGCTGGGCCGCGCTGCATGGCGAGGCCGTGGGCCACCACGCCAGGGCAAACGACCGCAGCGCGACCGTCACCACCATCAGCCGCACCTTCCGCATGACGCTGCAATCCGTTGTGCTGGGCACCGGCGTGTATCTTGCGATCCAGGGGGTGCTGAGCCCGGGCGCGATCATCGCGGCCTCGGTCATCGTCGCGCGCGGCCTGGCGCCGGCCGAGCAGGCGATCGGCAGCTGGCGCCAGCTCGTCTCGGCGCGCGCCGCCCATCGCCGCCTCCGCGAAGCCTTTGCCGAGAGCCCGGTCGAGGACGACCGCATCCAGCTCCCGAAACCCGCCGGCCGGATCGAGGTGCGCGGGCTGACCACCCATGCGGGCGAGAGCCGCCGTCCGCTGCTGCGCGCCGTCAGCCTGCACGTGCCCCCGGGCGAGTTCCTCGCGGTGATCGGGCAGAGCGGGTCGGGCAAGTCCAGCCTCGCCCGCGCGCTGGTGGGCGCGCAGGCGCCCGCCGTCGGCACCGTGCGCCTCGATGGCGCGTCGCTGGCGCACTGGCGCCCCGCCCAGCTGGGCGCCGAGATCGGCTACCTGCCCCAGAGCGTCGAGCTCTTCGACGGCACGGTGCGCGAGAACATTGCCCGCTTCCTGCCCGCGATCGACGACGAGGCGGTTCTGGCCGCCGCGCAGATGGCCGGCGCGCACGAGACGATCCTGCGCCTGCCCCAGGGCTACGAGACACGCCTCGGCGCCGGGGCCGCGCGCCTGTCGGGGGGCGAGCGCCAGCGCATCGGGCTTGCCCGCGCGCTCTACGCCGACCCGGCGCTGCTGGTCCTCGACGAGCCGAACGCGCATCTCGACGGCGCGGGCGAGGCGGCGCTGGCCGCAGCCCTCGACCGGCGCAAGGCGGCCGGGCGCACCATCGTCGTCATCGCCCACCGCCCCAGCGCCATCGCCCGCGCCGACCGCGTGCTGGTGATGGAGAACGGCGCCGTCTCGATGATCGGCACGCCGCAGGAGGTCCTGCGCCACAGCCAGCAGGGTGCGAAAGTAGGCGGCCGCAAGGTCGTCCCGATGACCGCGGGAGCCACGTCATGACCACGACACAGACCCGTCTCTGGCCCTGGTATGCCGCAGGCGTCGCCGTTTCGCTCGCCCTCGTCGGTGGGGTGGGCGGCTGGGCCGCGACCGCCCGGATCGACGGTGCCGTCATCGCGCCCGCCACCATCGCGGTCGAGAGCCGGCGCAAACCCGTCCAGCACCTCGAAGGCGGCATCGTCGCCGAGCTTCTGGTCGAGGACGGTGCGCTCGTCGCCGCCGGCCAGCCGCTGATCGCCCTCGACGACGTCGCCGCGCGGAGCGAGTTGACCGCCGGGCGCGAGCGGCTGGGCGCGCTCCGCATCCGCCATGCCCGGCTGGAGGCCGAGCGCGGGGGCGACGCCGATCCGGTCCTCGGGCCCCCGGGCGGTACCGCCGACCCGCGGCTCGCGCAGGTGATCGACGGCGAGACCCGCCTCTTCGCCGCCCGTCGCGACGCCAGCCAGGCCAACCGCGACCTGCTGGAGCGACGGATCCTGTCGCTCCGCGCCCGGGTCGAGGGCGAGCACCGCCAGCGCGACGCCGCACTGGAGGAGGCCGCGCTTCTCGACGGCGAGATCGCGGCGCTCGAAGGCCTGCTGGCCCGCCAGCTGGTCCAGAGCGCCCGCGTCCTCGAGCTTCGCCGCGCGGCCGCCCGGCTCGCCTCGGACATCGCGGGCTTCGAGGCGCGGGCCGACAGCCTCGAGGCCGAGGCGGCCGAGACCGCCGCCGATCTCCGCCGCGCCGAGGCGGACCGCCAGGCCGGCATCGTCGAGGCGCTGGCCGCCACGCAGGCCGAGATCGTCGCGCTCGAGGAGCGGACCACGGTGCTGGCCGACCGCCTCGCCCGCAGCGTGATCCGCGCGCCCGAGGCCGGCCGTGTCCTCGACCTTGCCGTCAACGCGCCCGGCGAGGTCATCGCGCCCGGCCAGCGCGTGCTCGAAATCGTGCCGCAGGCGGACCGCCTGGTCGTCGAGGCCGCGGTCAGCCCGGCCGATGTCGAACGACTGAGCGAGGGGCAGGCGGCGCGGGTGCGCCTGACGGGGCTCAACCTCAACACCACCGGCGAGCTCGCGGGCGAGGTGCTGCGGCTGTCGGCCGACGTGCTCGAGGACCCGGTGGACGGGCAGGGGCGGTTCACGGCGATCGTCGTCCTGGACGAGACCGCCGCGGGGGGCGCAGCTGTCGCGCTGCTGCCGGGCATGCCGGCCGAGGTGCTGATCGCGACCGGTGAGCGCGCGGCATGGTCCTACCTGCTCCGCCCGCTTCTCGACGCCTATGCGCGCAGCTTCAGGGACGACTAGAGCACTTTCCAGCCAGACTGACTCAGT
>JBCBPG010000517.1:0-3830 GCA_039820865.1 Pseudomonadota bacterium | reverse complement strand
CGTTCTGGCTGACCCCGGGCGGACCCCGAAGGGACCCCGAACGGGCCCCGGGCGGGTCGGGCGGGGGGCGGCCCGTTCCTCCGTACGCTGACCGATCGGGCTCGTCGAGGGGGCGGCGCCGGGGGGCACGGCCTGTCGCGGGACGCCGCGCCCCGGCCGGACGGTCAAAAGTGGATGGCGCGGCCGTAGGCGTCGAGGACGCTCTCGTGCATCATCTCCGAGAGGGTCGGGTGGGGGAACACCGTCTCCATCAGGTCCGCCTCGGTGGTCTCGAGCTTCTTGCCGACGGTGTAGCCCTGGATGAGCTCGGTCACCTCGGCGCCGACCATGTGGGCGCCCAGCATCTCGCCCGTGTCGGCGTCGAAGACGGTCTTGATCATGCCCTCGGGCTCGCCCAGCGCGATGGCCTTGCCGTTGCCCATGAAGGGGAAGCGGCCGACCTTGACCTTGTGGCCCGCGGCCTTGGCCCTGGCCTCGGTCAGGCCGACCGAGGCGACCTGCGGGTTGCAGTAGGTGCAGCCGGGGATCAAGGTCGGCTCGACCGCGTGGACGTCGTTCCGCCCGGCGATGAGCTCGGCGACCATCACGCCCTCGTGGCTGGCCTTGTGGGCGAGCCAGGGGGCGCCGGCGATGTCGCCGATGGCCCAGAGGCCGTCGACGCCCGTGCGGCAGTAGGGGTCGGTGACGATGTGGGTCTTCTCGACCTTGATGCCGAGCGCCTCGAGCCCCAGCCCCTCGGTATTGCCGACGATGCCGACGGCGGAGATGACGGTGTCGAACTCCTGGGCCGTGGTCTTGCCGCCGGCCTCGACATGGGCGGTGACCCTGCCGGCGGTGCCGTTGGCGGGCGCGCGGTCGAGGGCCTTGACCATGGCCTTGGTCAGGATGGTCATGCCCTGGGCCTTGAAGGACTTGGTGAGGAAGGCCGAGATCTCCTCGTCCTCGACGGGCACGATGCGGTCCATCACCTCGACCACGGTCGTCTCGGCGCCGAGGGTGTTGTAGAAGCTCGCGAACTCGACCCCGATGGCGCCGGAGCCGATGACCAGCAGCTTTTTCGGCATCCGCGGCGGGGTCATCGCGGTGCGGTAGTTCCAGACGAGGTCGCCGTCGGCCTCGAGCCCCGGCAGGTCGCGCGAGCGGGCGCCGGTGGCGATGACGATGTTCTTGGCCTCCAGCGTCTCGGTGCCCTTGGCGGTCGTCACGCTGACGCGGCCCCGGGCGGGGATCGTGGCCTCGCCCATGACCACGGTGACCTTGTTCTTCTTCAGGAGGTGGCCGACGCCCGAGTTGAGCTGGCCTGCCACCTTGCGCGAGCGTTTGACGACGGCGTCGAGGTCGTAGCCGATCGAGCCGGCGCTCAGCCCGAACTCGCTGGCGCGGTGCATGAGGTGGAAGACCTCGGCCGAGCGGAGCATCGCCTTGGTCGGGATGCAGCCCCAGTTGAGGCAGATGCCGCCGAGGTGCTCGCGCTCGACGATCGCGGCCCTGAGGCCGAGCTGGGCCGCGCGGATCGCGGCGACGTAGCCCCCGGGGCCCGCGCCGATGACGACGACATCGTAGGTGGCCATGGTCTTCCTCCCGTCTGGTCGCTGGGCCGAGCCTAGGCAGTGCCGGCGCGCCCGTCCACGCCGGCGCCGCGGCGCAGCGCCGTCATGACGCGGGTGCATGGGCGGGTTGGGGAGCGGTTCGGCGGTGCGTTGCACGCCCGCTGCCGCGTCTGCCGGGTCGCCCGGGGCCTGGCGGTGCCGGCCCCGGGGCTGAGGGGTCAGGCGGCCTCCCGGGCCGGGGCCTTGGGCGTCGAGACGGCGCGGGGCTCGGTCCGGCCCTGGCCGGCGATGCCCTCCTTGACGCGGAGCCCCCGCAGAATCGTGTTCTGCTCGGCCAGCATCTTGTTCAGATGCGCCATGTTGAGCTTGTGCTGCTGGTGGTCCTTGGACAGCTCGCCCCAGTCGAGGCGCTGCCAGTCGTCGCACCAGCGGTAGAAGTCGTAGGCGGCGTTGTAGAGCCTGTGGCCGCCGCGCTGGCCGGCGAGGCCGATGTTGTAGTGGTTGATCACCGTCTCGCTGGAGCCGCCCGCGCCGACGCCGACGGTGGCATGGGCGCCGAAGCTGGCCTTGATGCCGCTGAAGACGTCGACGCCGATGTCGAGGCTGGCGCCCGCGCCCGCGCCGAAGCGCACATCGGCGGTCACCGTCTCGGAGAAGAGCTCGAGGCCGAAGGCCTTGAAGGTGGCCTTGCCCGTGACGCCGGCCTTCATGCCGGCGAAGGCCTCGGCGCCGATCGCGACGCTGGCGCCGGCCGGGCGGATGGTGCCCGAGACCGTGGCGCCGGCCGAGACGCCGATGCTGCCGGTGGTGCCGACGCTGCCGTCGAAATAGCTGCTCTTGATCTCCATCGAGGTGCTGGCCTCGAGGCCGAGGAAGACCGCGATGTCGGCCTTGGCGGTGGCGATGGTGTCGGGGGCCTCCTCGCCGGCCCGCTCGGCCTCGACGCGGGCGTTGGTGCGCTGTTCGGCGGTGGTGGCCTGGGCCATGACGCTGGCCTGGGCGCGGGCGCCGATCGAGGTGTCGGCCTTGAGGGTGACGCGGGCGTTCTCGAACTTGATGACGCGCTCGACCGAGAGGCTGGCGATGCCCATCGCCTTGGCCTCGCGCATCACCAGCTGCTCGGCGCGCTTGTCCTTGTTGGCCGAGGTGATCGCGGTGGTGACCAGAGGCTTCTGCACCGCGGGCATCTTGCAGAACTTCTCGACCAGGCGGATGTGGAGCATCGAGTAGAGGTGGTAGTCGAGGTTGCGGGTCCGCGCCTCGCCCGGGCCGCCGTCCATCGCGCCGAAGCTGCCGGCCTTGGCGGCATTCTCAAGCAGCACCTTGGTGTTCTCGATCATCTGGATGCGGCGGTCGACCAGGTGGATCTTCTCGTCCAGCCGCGCGCACATGCCGCCGCGGGCGATCCAGCCGGCGGTCTCGGTATGGCCGACGATCTTCCAGGGGTCGGTGATCAGGCGTTCGTCGAACTGGGTGCGAAAGGCGATCTCGAAGGCGCGGGTGTGGCTCTCGCGGTCGCGCAGCGCGCGGTAGAGGCGGAGCGCCTCGCCCGCGCCCTTGGCGATGTCGCGGAGCTTCTGGTGGTCGGCGGCGAGGCCGTCGCGCTCGCGCAGGTCGAGGACCATGCAGCCGGCGAGACCCTGGCGCAGCCGCCGTTTCGCGTTCTCGCTGGGCGTGCCGCCGCGCATCGCGCCGGTCAGGCCCTTGCCGCGCTGGAGGGGCATCCAGGTGGCGAGGTAGTCGGCCGGACGCTGGCGGAGTTCGATGAAGCTGAAGTCCTTCGGATTGGGCATGACTGTCTCCCGGCGTTGCGCGTTGGCGATGCCGGTGTTTCGACAGGGGGTGCGGATTGGGTCCGCCGGGCGCGATCACCTGTGGCGACGCTGGCGTGAGCGGTCGTGGCGGGGCGGGGTGAAACCCGGGGGCGGGTTTCGACGCAGGCGCCGGTTCAGCCGCCGATCAAAGCATTTTCCAGCCAGACTGAAGCAGTCTGGCGACAAGAAAATGCGGCAAACAAAACAATCTAGAGCGCGAGACCTGACGCAGTCAGGTCGGCAAGCGCTCTAGCCGCAAGGTCAGCCCCGTTTCAGCCCATGTAGCCGCCGGCGGCGCGATAGGCGCGCTCGGCCTCGGTGTCCGCGCGGGCGAGGCAGGCGTTGCGGCTGGGGAAGCGGGCGAAGCGGCGGATGACGGCGCGGTGGCGGATCGCGGCGTCGAGCGTGGCGGCGCGCGCGGCGTCTTCCTCGGCATCTCCCTCGCCATCTCCCTCGCCATCTCCCT
>JBCBPG010000516.1:0-3839 GCA_039820865.1 Pseudomonadota bacterium | reverse complement strand
GTGAGCCGCATCCCCGGCCTGAACGATCTCGACCGCGTGACGCTGTCGTGAGAGCGGCGGTCGGCACCGGGTCGGTGACCCCGCCGGCCGACGCTGCGCCGGCGTCAAGCTTGCGGGCACGGTCCCTGCCACCGCCGCCCCCCTCTCCCGGCGGGAGAGGGGCCGGGGGAGAGGGCCGCGCCGCCCGCCCCGCCGCGCCGCGCCGGGGCAACGCGCCATGACCGGCTTTCTCCTCCGCCGGCTGATCGGCGCGGCCCTCGTGATGTGGGCCGTCGCCACCCTTGTCTTCTTCATGCTGCGGCTGGTGCCGGGCGACCCGATCGGGGCGATGCTGGCCGATGCCGGGTCCGAGGAGGCCGCCGCCGCCATGCGCGCCCGCCTCGGCCTCGATGAGCCGCTCATCATTCAGTACTTCTACTGGTTCTGGAACGCCTTCCAGGGCGATCTCGGCAACTCGATCTACGGCTCGAACCAGCCGGTCGCGACCATCATCGCCGAGGCGCTGCCGCGCACGCTCTCGCTCGCGGGTCTCGCCTTCGTCATCGCGCTGGTGATCGCCATCCCCGCGGGCATCCTGTCGGCCACGCGGCGCAACACGGCGACCGACGCGGGCGTCTCCTTCGTCGCCTTCCTCGGCCTCTCGATGCCGGATTTCTGGCTGGCGATCCTGCTCATCATCGTCTTCGCGGCCAACCTGCAATGGCTGCCCGCCATCGGCTACGTGCCGCTCAGCGAGGGCTTCTGGCCCTGGCTCGAGCACCTGATCCTGCCGGCCATCGCCGTCGGTACCGCCTTCTCGGCGATCATCGCGCGCATGATCCGCTCCTCGCTGCTCGAGGTGATGAAGGCCGACTACATGCGCACCGCCCGCGCCAAGGGCCTGGGGCCGCGCGACCTGATGTGGACCCATGCGATGCCGAACGCGATGATCCCGGTCGTCACGGTCGTCGGCATCGCCTTCGGCATCCTGATCACCGGTTCGGTCGTCGTGGAGAACGTCTTCGCCATCAAGGGTCTCGGCCGCGTGCTGATCGACGGTATCCTGAACCGCGACTACCCGGTGGTGCAGGGCGCGGTGCTGGTGGTCTCGGCCTTCTTCGTCCTCTCCAACCTCGCCGTCGATCTCCTCTACGGCGTGCTCGACCCCAGGATCCGGAACCAGTGACCGACGCCGCCCTCTCGCCGGCCGCGGCCGAACCCGCGCCGCCGCCGCGCCGCTCGCGCGCCTGGGCAGCACTCAAGCGCGACCGCAAGGCGCAGGCCGGCATCGTCGTGCTGGCGCTCTTCGTCTTCGGCGCGGTCTTCGCGCCCTGGCTGGCGCCGAACGATCCCAACGAGATGACGCTCGACATGATGGGCGGGCTGTCGTGGGAGCACCCGCTCGGCACCGACGATCTCGGCCGCGACCTCCTCAGCCGCATCCTCTACGGCACGCAGATCTCGCTCTTCATCGGGGTCGTGACCGTCACCATCGCGCTGGTGATCGGCGTGACCCTCGGCGTCGCGGCGGGCTATTACGGCGGCTGGGTCGATCTGGTGATCATGCGCTATATCGACCTGCAATGGGCGTTCCCCAACTTCATCATCGCCGTCTACCTGGTGGCGGTGTTCGGCACGGGGCTGGTCAACGTGATCGTCGCCATCTCGCTCGCCTTCATCGACGATTTCGCCCGCGTGGCGAGGTCGATGACGCTCACCCTGCGCGAGGAGCAGTTCGTCGATGCCGCCCGCGTCATGGGCTTCTCCGACGCGCGCATCCTGTTCCGCCACATCCTGCCCTCGGCCATGGCGCCGGTGATCGTGCAGGCCACCGTCTCGGTCTCCTACGCCATCCTCGGCGAGGCGACGCTCAGCTTCCTCGGCCTCGGCGTCGAGGCGACCACGCCGACCTGGGGCCTGATCCTGGCCGACGGGCGCGGCTTCATCAGCCAGGCCTGGTGGCTCGGCGTCTTCCCCGGGCTCGCCATCATGCTGGTGGTGCTGTCCATCAACTTCATCGGCGACTGGCTGCGCGACGTCTTCGACGTGCGCGAGAGCGTCTGAGACCTGCGGCCCTGCCCCAGGGGTCGCCCAAAAACATCCCAGGAAACGCCCCCATGGACTTCCCCGCCGTCTCCCCCTACGCCTCGCGCCGCTCGGCCGTGATGGCGGACAATGTCGTCGCCACCTCGCAGCCGCTGGCGGCCGAGGCGGGGATCGAGATGCTGCGCCACGGCGGCAACGCCGTCGATGCCGCGATCGCGGCTGCCATCACGCTCACGCTGGTCGAGCCCTCGGGCAACGGCCTGGGCGCGGACGCCTTCGCCATCGTCTGGGACGGCGAGGGACTGCACGGCCTCAACGCCTCGGGCCGGGCGCCCGCCGGCTGGACGCCCGAGCGCTTCCCCGGCCCCGCCATGCCCCAGCGCGGCTGGGAGAGCGTGACGGTGCCCGGCGCCGTCAGCGCCTGGGTCACCCTCAGCGAGCGCTTCGGCAAGCTGCCCTTCGAGGCGCTGTTCGAGCCCGCCATCCGCCTGGCCGAGCGCGGCTACATCGTCACCCCCGTGATCGCGGCGCTCTGGGCCCGCGCGGCCGATCTGCTGGCGGGCGAGCCGGGCTTCGCCGCCCATTTCATGCCCGGGGGCCGGGCGCCGCGCGCCGGCGAGCGCTTCGCCAGCCGCGACCACGCCGCCACCCTCACCGCCATCGCCGAGAGCCGGGGCCGCGCGTTCTACGAAGGCGCGCTGGCCGAGAGGATCGCTGCCCATGCCGCCCAGCACGGCGCGGCGCTCACCCTCGACGATCTCGCCACCCACCGCGCCGACTGGGTCGGCACCCTCAGCGGCAGCTTCGACGGCGCCGCGCTGCACGAGATCCCGCCCAACGGCCAGGGCATCGTCGCCTGCATGGCGCTCGGCATCCTCGAACACACCGCCATCCGCGACCACGGCCCCGACGACCCGCGCGCCTTCCACCTGATGATCGAGGCGGTGAAGCTCGCGCTCCGCGACGCCGAGGCGCATGTCGCCGACGAGGCCGCGATGGCGGTGCCGACAGCCGCGCTCCTCGACCCCGCCTACCTGGCCGAGCGCGCGCGCCTGATCGATCCCGACCGCGCCCGCGACCAGCAATCGGGCGCGCCGAGGCACGGAGGCACGGTCTACCTCACCGCCGCCGACGCCTCGGGCATGATGGTGAGCTTCATCCAGTCCAACTACATGGGCTTCGGCTCGGGCGTCGTGGTGCCGGGCACGGCGATCGGCCTGCAGAACCGCGGCTTCGGCTTCACTACGGCCGAGGGGCACCCCAACCGCGTCGGCCCCGGCAAGCGCCCGTTCCACACGATCATCCCCGGGTTTCTCATGCGCGACGGCGCGCCGGTCATGTCCTTCGGCGTCATGGGCGGGCCGATGCAGGCGCAGGGCCATGTGCAGATGGTGCTGCGCACCCAGCTCTGGGGCCAGGACGTGCAGGCCGCGGCCGACGCGCCGCGCTGGCGCGTCACCCACGGCCTCGGCGTCGCCTGCGAAACCTCGGTCGCGCTCGACACGCTCGAGACCCTGGGCGCCATGGGCCACCACCTCTCGCTCGAAGCCCCCGACAGCGCCTTCGGCTTCGGCGGCGCCCAGCTCATCCACCGCCTGCCCGGCGGCGGCTATGCCGCCGGCTCCGACCCGCGAAAGGACGGCTGCGCCATCGGCTACTAGCGCCAAGGCGGAGGACGACGCGGAGGACGGGGCGGGTCAAGGATCGCCGAAGGCGACGGGCAGAGCCCGCTCGTCCTTGACGCGCCCCGTCCTCCGCCCACGCTGATCCGCGTCCCCTTTGAGGCTTCAAAGGGGACTGCCAAGCGGCGAGCG
>JBCBPG010000515.1:0-3851 GCA_039820865.1 Pseudomonadota bacterium | reverse complement strand
GCGCCGGCGAGGTAGCTGTCGAGCAGCACCGGGCTCTCGCCCGAGACGACGACGGCGTCGCGGATGTAGCGCGCAAGCTCGGCCTCGGACCGGACGATCTCCATCGCGCGCCCGCCGAGCACGTAGGACGGCCGGATCACCAGCGGGAAGCCGAGCGCGCGGGCGATGGTCACGGCCTGTTCGGGGGACGACGCGATCCCGTTCTTGGGTTGGGCGAGGTCGAGGTCGTGGAGCAGCTTCTGGAAGCGCGCGCGGTCCTCGGCATGGTCGATGGCGTCGGGGGGCGTGCCGAGGATCGGGATGCCGGCGGCTTCGAGCCCGCGGGCGAGCTTGAGCGGGGTCTGGCCGCCGAACTGCACGATCACGCCCTTGAGCGCACCCGCCTCCTGCTCGACGCGCAGGATCTCGAGCACGTGCTCAAGCGTCAGGGGTTCGAAGTAGAGGCGGTCCGAGGTGTCGTAGTCGGTCGACACGGTCTCGGGGTTGCAGTTGATCATGATCGTCTCGAACCCCGCCTCGGCCAGCGCGAAACAGGCGTGGCAGCAGCAGTAGTCGAACTCGATCCCCTGGCCGATGCGGTTCGGCCCGCCGCCGAGGATGACGATCTTGTCGCGCGTGGTCGGCCGGGCCTCGCATTCGGGCTCGAGCCCCGGCAGGCGCGCCTCGTAGGACGAGTAGAGATAGGGCGTCTGGGCCTCGAACTCGGCCGCGCAGGTGTCGATGCGCTTGAAGACGGCCTCGACGCCGAGGGCGTGGCGGATGCGGCGCACGCCCTCCTCGGACAGGTTCGAGATCTTCGCCAGGCGGGCGTCGGAGAAGCCCATCTGCTTGAGTTCGAGCATGCCGGCCGCGCTTTCGGGCAGGCCCTCGGCGACGACGCGGGCCTCGGTCGAGACGATCTCGTCGATGCGCTCGAGGAACCAGCGGTCGTAGGACGTGATCGCCTGGATGTCGTCGATCGAGAGATCCTCGCGGAGCGCCTGGGCGATCAGCAGGATCCGGTCCGGCGTCTGGCGGCCGAGGGCGGCCATCAATGCCTCGCGCCGGTCGGCGCCTTCCGGGGCGTCGGCGAGGCCGGGGATCTCGATCTCGTCAAAGCCGGTGAGGCCGGTCTCCAGCGAGCAGAGCGCCTTCTGCATCGAATCGTGGAAGGACCGCCCGATGGCCATCGCCTCGCCGACCGACTTCATCGCCGTGGTCAGCTCCGGCACCGAGCCGGGGAATTTCTCGAACGCAAACCGCGGGATCTTGGTGACGACGTAATCGATGGTCGGCTCGAACGACGCGGGCGTGACGCCGGTGATGTCGTTGTCCAGCTCGTCCAGCGTGTAGCCGACCGCCAGCTTGGCCGCGATCTTGGCGATGGGGAACCCGGTCGCCTTGGAGGCCAGCGCCGAGGAGCGCGAGACGCGGGGGTTCATCTCGATCACGATCATCCGGCCGGTGTCGGGGTTCACGGCCCACTGCACGTTGGACCCGCCCGTCTCGACGCCCACCTCGCGCAAGACCGCGATCGAGGCCGAGCGCATGCGCTGGTACTCGCGGTCGGTCAGCGTCAGGGCCGGCGCCACCGTGATCGAGTCGCCCGTGTGGACGCCCATCGGGTCCACGTTCTCGATCGAGCAGACGATGATGGCGTTGTCCGCGCGGTCGCGGACCACCTCCATCTCGAACTCCTTCCAGCCGAGCAGGCTCTCGTCGATCAGGATCTGGCCGACGGGCGAGGCCTCGAGCCCCGAACGGCAGTAGCGGTCGAAATCCTCGCGGTTGTAGGCGATGCCGCCGCCCGTGCCGCCGAGGGTGTAGGCCGGGCGGATGATCGCGGGCAGCCCGGTCTTGGCCAGCGCCGCGCGGGCCTCGGCGAGGCCGGCCTCGATGTCGCGCGAGCCGTCCTCGCGCTTGGGCGCCGTGGCGATCTCGGCCTTCGGGCTCTCAAGGCCGATCTTCTCCATCGCCTCGCGGAAGAGCTGGCGGTCCTCGGCCTTCTCGATCGCCTCGCGGTTGGCGCCGATCAGCTCGACACCGAACCTGGCCAGCACGCCGGCGTCGTCGAGTGCGATGGCCGTGTTGAGCGCGGTCTGCCCGCCCATGGTCGCCAGCAGCGCGTCGGGGCGCTCCTTCTCGATGATCCGCGCGACGATGTCGGGCGTGATCGGCTCGACATAGGTCGCGTCCGCCAGCCCCGGATCGGTCATGATCGTCGCCGGGTTCGAGTTGACGAGGATGATGCGATAGCCCTCCTCGCGGAGCGCCTTGCAGGCCTGTGCGCCCGAGTAGTCGAACTCGCAGGCCTGGCCGATGACGATGGGCCCCGCCCCGATGATGAGGATCGAGGCGATGTCGGTGCGCTTCGGCATGGAGGGTCATCCGGCGGGCGCGCGGGCGGCCACCGCGCAGGCGCGTCCCTGTAACGCGGCCCAGCCGGGCGGGGCAAGCGGGTGACGGGCGCCGCGGCCCCGGGCTTACCCCCTCAGCGCGAATTCGTAGGTCCTGCCGTCGATGGTCAGCCGCTTGGGCAGCACGCGGCGATAGTCGCGGTCGCGCGCGGGATGGCCCTCGACCGTGAGCTTGCGCCCGAGGGTGAAGACGTCGCCGTCGGGATCCATCCCCGCCTCGCGCATGGCGAAACCGTCCTGCAGGTCGACCTGCCAGTCCTGGCCCTCGACGCGCATCTCGACCTCCCAGTGGGGGAAGCCGTCGAGCTCCTTCGAGACGAAGCCCTCGAGCGTGATCATCGCCTCCATGTCGTAGAGGATGACGCTGTGATGGGCGCGGGCGGGTGCGGCGAGGGTGGCGGCGAGGGCGCCGAGGACGGTGCGGCGGTGCATGGGGGCCTCCCGGATGGCTCAGTGCGCGTAGGCGATGAAGCGCCCGCAGACAAGCGCACCCAGCCAGCAGGCCAGCGAGAGTGCGCCGTGGAGGCGGGCCTGCCCGGGGCGGACGCGGTCGAGCCAGAGCCCCGCGCGGGCATGCAGCAGCAGGGCAAGCGCCGCGCCGGTGGCGACGAGGGCGAGCTTGGCCTGCATGAAGCCGATGGCGAGATAGCGCTCGGGCCGCACGCTGGCGAGCATGAGGCCGGTGGTCATCGCCATCGCCAGCCCCAGCGCCGCCACCGGCACCAGCACCCGCGCCAGCGTGGCGATGGGGATCGACCGCCAGAGCCCCAGCAGACGGCCGTCCATCGGCACGAGCGAGCCCACGAGAAGCGCGATCGAGAAGATGTGGGCCGCGTTCGCACCGGCATAGACCCAGCGCGAGCGCGACAGCGCCTGGGCAACCTCGCTGGCCTTGATGGCCGCGAGCACCGCGTCGACCCCCTCGACCATCGCCCTCTGCTCTCTTGCGTCCCGCCGGTCCGGCGGTCGTTAGCGTCCCTCGCCCGCCGCCGCCAGCGGGGGATGAGGGCGGCCGCGCGCCCGGCCGGCCCGGCCGCGCGTCGGCGGTCAGGCGGCGATGATGTTGTGGGCGGGGCCGTAGGGGAAGCGGGTGATGTTCTCCGCGCCCCCCTCGCCGACCACGAGGATGTCGTGCTCGCGGTAGCCGCCGGCGCCGGGCTGGCCGTCGGGGATGGTCAGCATCGGCTCCATCGACAGGATGTGGCCGGGGGCGAGCACGGTCTCGATGTCCTCGCGCAGCTCCAGCCCCGCCTCGCGTCCGTAATAGTGGCAGAGCACGCCGAAGGAGTGGCCGTAGCCGAAGCTGCGGTACTGCAGCAGATCGTGCTCGGCGAGGAAGGCGTTCAGCTCGGCGCAGATGTCGGCGCATTTCGCGCCAGGCCGGATCAGCGCGAGGCCGCGCTCATGCGTCTCGACATTGGCCTCCCAGTAGCGGCGCGAGGCGGCGTCGGGCTC
>JBCBPG010000514.1:0-3852 GCA_039820865.1 Pseudomonadota bacterium | reverse complement strand
GCCCCGAGGCCTGCCCTGCCGGCAGGCGCAGGGCCCGCGCGTCCTGGCGCCCCATGGCTGAGGGCGCCTGCCCCGAGCCCGTGTTCACGATGTTGTCCGGTACCCCCATTACACGATCCTTTGCTGTTCCAGCGACATCACCCCGATACGGATCTTACCATCAGAATCGAGAATGTCATATTTTTGTAAAGAATGCGTCGTTGCCGAGGGAACATCGCCTGCGCGCGGCCGCGCCGGGCAGAGGTGAGCGGGGTTGGGGTGAGCGGGGTTGGGGAACGGCCTAGCGGGGTGCGCTGGCGCCGCGCTCACCGGTCATGGCGGCACCATGGCGCATGAGTGCGATCAGGCAGCGCTGACCGTCTTGCGAGGGCGTCGCGACGTCGACGCTGCCGCGCCCGGGCCGGGGCCGGGGCCGGGGTAGGACCTTGGGTCGGGCCTCGGGTGGGACCTGGGGGCCGGCCTGGGGTCGGGGGAGCAACCCTGCCGGCGCCGACGGCGCCCCTGCCGGCGGCGCAGGGCTGACGACGGCGTCTGCATCCTGGCGGCGCCGTCTCCGCCAGACGCCGGCTGCCGGAGACGGCGGCGCGTGCCGGTCGCGGCCGGTGGCGTGATCGACCGGCGCGCCGGCGGCCTCGGTGGTCGGCCGGCACGGGAGCGGCGGCGCGCCGGCCCCCGGCCCGGCATGACCCGGCATCAGGGTGGCGATGGCGGCCAGCCGCCTTGCCGGCGGATCGCCGCAGCGGCCGTGTCGCGCCGGGCGCGGCCGGGCCTTCGCCGTCGGCTCCGGCGCGGCCGGGACGGCGGCTCCGGGGCGCGCTTCGCCCCTCGAGCGGGAGGCCGATGCGGCGTCCCCCCCGGCGGGCGGGGCAGCGTCGGGCCGGGCAGGCGCGGGCCGGGCGGCGACGGACCGTTCGGCGGCGAGCGAAAGGCGCCCCTCCAGCGCCGCGATCCCGGCCTCGACATCCGGCAGCGCCGCCAGCCGCCCGTCCACCAGCCAGAGCACGCGGTCCGGCGCGGTGCGGCGGAGTTGGGAGGCGCCGGCGAGCAGCGCGACGACGCCGGAGCGGCCGCGCGCGAGGTCGAACAGCGGGGCGACGGCGGCGGCGGCGCCGGCTTCGCCAGGCAGGACCGGGCCATCCGCCACGTAGAGCGGTGCGGGCACGCAGAGAGCCGCGGCATGGACCAGCACCGCGCGCGCGGGCGCCGGCGCCTGGTCGAAGGGTCGGGCCAGGAGCGCGCGGCGCGCCCGCATCCCCTGCCCGCCGGCGAAGGCGGGCAGCCGGGCGATCGCGTCGACGACGGCGGCGGTGTAGCTCCCGCTGTCGAGACCCCAGGCCGCGGCGCGGAGCGCGAGGTCGCGCTCGACATGACCCGTGGTGCCGAGGCCGCAGGGCTGACCCACGGGCGGCGCGGCGGGACCCGTCCGCCAGAGACGGCCGCGATCCGGCAGGCGCTGACCGGTGAGGATCGAGGCCAGCGTGCTGCGCCCCGCGCCGCGCCGCGCGACGATGGCGACGCACTCCCCGGCAGCGACGTCGAGGTCGACCGCGCGCAGCACCCCGACCCCGCCGCGGCGCTTGGCGACGCCCTCGAGCCGGAGCACCGGGGCCGGGTGGACCGGATCACCGCCCACCGCGTCCTCGCTGTCCTGCGGCCGGCCGGGTGGGGGCGGAGCCCTGCGCCCGACCGCCCCTGCCGGGCTCACCGCCGCGTCCCCTCTTGAGCAGCCACGCCCAAGCCGGAGGATCGACGCCGTGATGGCGGGCGGGCCGTTCGCGGCCTGGCTGGCGCCGGGATGCGCGCAGGCGGGCATCCGTCACGCCCGCGGGAGCGCTGCAGGTGGCGCCCCCGCCGGATACGAGCCCCGGGCGGCGTAGCCGCCCTCCCGCCGGCGTTGCGGCGTGGCCGACCGGCGGGGACCGCAGACCGGCACCAGGTGGCAGGCGGCGAACCGCCGGCGGGGCCTCAGGACGGATCGGGCGCCGCAGGCCGTACCGCGCCGCGCCGGCGCGCACGGTCGCGGGGCCGGGCGCGGGGTTAGCTGCGGGGCCAGCTGCGGGGCCGGGCGTGAGGACGGGCGCAAGGACAGGCGCGAGGACGGGCGCGGGGACTGGCGCGGGGCCGGACAGGTCCGGGACGGCACCACGGGACGGGCACCGCGGTGGCGCCGAACGGGAGAACGGCAGACGTGGCCGCCGGTGGGCCGGCCGTCGCCCCCGTCGCGACGCCCCGCCGCCCCGGCGTGAGGTGCACCCGATGCCGGCGGGGCGCCGTGTCATGGCAGGATCCCGCTGGCGGTGAGGCGCGCGCGGTATCGCGCGGCCTGGGCCGCGCGCGAATACTCGGTCTCGATCAGGCGGCGGCCGGCAGCGGCCCGGGTGGCGGCGGCCTCGGGCGCGGCGGCGACGGCGGCCATCGCGCGCGCCATCGCGTCGACATCGACATCGGCCCAGAAGGCACCGGCCAGCGGCAGGATGCTCTCGCCCGGCGCGAGCGCGCGCGGAGACCAGGCGACGGGATAGCCGGTCTCGGCCGTCACGAAGTCCCGGCTGCCGCCATAGTCCGTCGCGATCACCGGGCGCTCCAGCGCAAGCGCGTAGGCGGGCATGTAGCCGAACCCCTCGGCGCGGTGGGGCGAGACCAGCGCATCCGCCATTGCGACAAGGCCGATGAGCGAGGTGAAGGGCAGATGCTCGGTCACCAGGACGATGCGGGGATCGCGCTCCGCCGCGGCGACGATGGCGGGCCACATCCCGTTCGGATCGCCCCAGTGACCCGCGACCGGCGGGGTGGTCTTGATGACGAGGCGGGGGCCGGCAGGGCCGCGGACCGCGCCGCGCGCCGGAGGGCAACCGAAGGCGCGCTGGAAGGCGCGCAGCGCGGCCAGCGGGTTCTTCCGCTCGACCGAGGAGTGGAAGTCGAAGGTGACCAGAAAGACCGTGTCGTCGGGCACGAGGCCGAAGCGGTGGCGCGCCACGACCGCCGGCTCGGGCAGCGCGATCGCCTTGCCGACGGTATGGACGGGCGTCCCGGTGTGGCGGGCATAGATCTCGGCGAGGAAGCGGGTCGGGCACCAGATCTCGTCGAGCAGGTCGAGGGCGAGGGCATGGGCGCGCGGCAGCGCCTCCAGCTCCCAGAGCAGGAAGCCGATCGCCCAGAGATCGGGATGGCGGTCGTAGAGGGGGTGGCAGAGCGCCTGCGGCGCGGCATCGGCATTGAGGTGCAGGATCAGTGCCTTGCGCCGTGGCGCCAGGCGGGTGAGCGGCCCCGCCGGGAACCCGCCGGGCGTGCCGGGGCGGCAATCGCCTGGCGGGACGGATGCCGCGGGCCGCGGGGCGCGGGCCTCGCCCAGGTGCACGCCGATGGCGGCGGAGGTCTCGGCGGGGGCGAGCGCCTCGAACGCCGCCTCGCTGTCGCGCACCAGCACCTCGAGGCCCAGCATGTCGAGCGCCGAGACCGTCATCCAGAGGTTCTGGCCGAGGCCGGTGGCGCTGCGTGCCATGCCCGCCACCTCCAGCATCGCATCGCCCGCGCGCCAGGTCGCGTGGTCGAGCGTCGAGAAGGCGGCGAGCGCGGGGAAGGCCCGGCAGGCCTGGGCGCGGAAGCGGGCACGGATCACGGCGCGGGCCTCGCCCTTGGGCAGCCGGGACAGGCGCGGCAGCCAGCCCGCCTCGATCGCGACGAGCAGCTCGAGGCGGCCGAGACCGTCGACCGCCCCGTCCGCCGGTGCGGCGAACCAGGCGACGGCCTCGGCATTGAAGGCGAGGCGGCGCATCGGCACGGTCGCGTGGTGGAGCAGCATGTCGAACACGAAGCCCACCCGCCCGGCCGGCGTCGCGATGTCGTAGCGCG
>JBCBPG010000513.1:0-3856 GCA_039820865.1 Pseudomonadota bacterium | reverse complement strand
GAACTGCGTCAGCGCATGGGCGAGGTCGAAGCCGAGGAGGCGTGTCCGCGCCGCCGGTGGCTCGGCCATCACGACTGGAAGGTGGATGATGCCGTCCGCCGGCGCGCCGGGCCGCCAGTCGGGGTAGCCGGCCGCGCGGTACCGCCCGCCGGTGGTCGCGACGAAGTGGTCGAGGAGCGCAAGCTCGCTGCTCTCCAGCTCCGGCATGAAGGCGAACTCGCTCGGCAGCTCGTCGCTCGGCCCCAGGAGCGACGCCTCGTAGAAGCGCGCGAAGGCCAGCGGGTCCAGCCGGTCCATCGTTGACATGTGAGCGGCGAAGCCGACGACCTGGCGCTCGATCGAGCGCAGGCGCAGCGACAGCCGGTCGGCGAAGTCGAGGGCGCGCAGCGTCGCGGTCTCGGCATGGAAGCCCTTGACCGCGACAAGGGCCATGGCGCCGAGGGCGATCGAAAGCATGGTCCCCAGCACGAGAACCGCCGTCGTCAGCTTGCGCGTCTTGCCCGACATGCCCCGCCCCGTGCGCACCCTGGCCCCCGCCACGGCACTCCCCTGACTGGAACACTGAGGCATCGGTGACTTTTTTGAAACCCGCGAATGAAGTTTCGACGTCCGGACGGCCACGCGGATGTCGGATTCTTGCCCGCCCGGTGCCGGAAGACACCGCCTCCGACACCGCCTCCGACACCGGGTGCGGCGTGTCAGGGCAGGGGGATATGCTCGGCATTGTCGTCGGGGGGCAGCTGGAAGCGGCCGTGTTCCCAGTCGCCGGCGCGCCAGGCCTCCTTGGCGGCCTCGATCTTCTCCTGCGAGGACGCGACGAAGTTCCACCAGATATGCCGCGGTCCTCCCATGGTGGCACCGCCGCAGAGCATGAGGCGCGCGTCGGTCACGGCCTTGACCGCGATCCTGTCGCCGGGGCGGAAGACCAGCATGCGGCCGGCCTCGTAGCGCACGCCCGCGACCTCGACCGTGCCGGAGACGACGTAGACCGCGCGGTCCTCGTGGTCGTCGGGCAGCGGCAGCATACTGCCTGCGGCAAGCTGCGCGTCGGCATAGAGCGTCTCGGAGAACACCTTGACCGGCGCGCGCTCCCCATAGGCGTGGCCCAGGATCAGGCGCACGGTCTTGCCCTCGCCCTCGATCAGCGGCAGCGCGGCCTCGGGCTGGTGCTCGAAGCCGGGATCGGTCTCCTCGTGCGCGTCGGGCAGGGCGACCCAGGTCTGGATGCCGAAGAGCGGGTGGCTGGGCCTGGCGCGCTCGGCGGTGCCGGTGCGCTCGGAATGGGTGATGCCGCGGCCCGCGATCATCCAGTTGACCGCGCCCGGCGTGATCTCGAGCGCGGTGCCCAGGCTGTCGCGGTGGAAGATCGCGCCCTGGAACAGGTAGGTGACGGTGGCGAGGCCGATATGCGGGTGCGGGCGGACGTCGATGCCGCTGTCGGTCAGGAACTCGACCGGGCCCATCTGGTCGAAGAAGATGAACGGGCCGACCATCTGGCGTTTCGAGGAGGGCAGGGCGCGGCGCACCTCGAAATCGCCGAGGTCGCGGGCGCGGGGCACGATGATGGTCTCGATGCGGTCGACCGCGTCGCCGGTGGGGCAGTGCGGTTCGAGGGCGGGGTTCCAGGACATGGGCGCTCTCCGTGTCGGCGGCCGGTTGAGGGCAGGGCGCGGCCTGCGGGTGCAGAGCCTACACGGCGGAGGTTGGGGGTGGGGAGCGTCCTGTCTTCCGGATTCCGCGCAGGGCGCGGCGCCCGCTCAGCCCGGATGGACGAGGCGGAACCACTCCCAGAGGAGCGGGGTCCGCGGGCCGAAGGCGTGGCCGGCCGTGCGCGCCTCGGCGGCGTACCAGGGAGCGGCCTCGCGATGCCACCAGTCGAGCGTCCGGTCCCCCTCGCCATAGTCGCGGACCATCGCCTCGGTGATATCGGCGACGGTGATCTCGACCAGGCGCGTGGTCTCGACGATGCCGATCGGCCGGCCGTCGAGGTCCGCCAGCACCGACAGGACACCGGTGGTGGGCCGCTCGGTCCAGGCCGCCATCCAGGGCGCCGTGGCGGTGGCGGTCTTGGTGCCGGCCAGCACCAGCGCGTTGAGCTGCGCCTGGAGCGCGGGCGGGGCGGTGTCGAAGATCAGGCCGTAGGTGCGCGCGCCCCCGCCGGGGATGGCGCGCTCGACCCAGGCGCGGAGGGCCTCGTCCGTCATCCGCGGGCGGGGACGACCTCGCCGCCCGGCTCCTCGGGCTCGTCGTCGGCCATCTCGGGCGGAAAGCCGGCAGCGCGGATGTCGAGGCCGGTGGCGTCTTCGAGGCGCTTGATGATGTTGGGCGAGCGTTCGCGGGGGCCGTAGCGGTCGATCGCGTCGTCGAAGAGCCGGCAGAGGAGGGGGGAGAGGTCGAGCGGCACGCCGTGGTTCTCCGCCAGCCCCTGGAAGAGGCCGATATCCTTGGCGACGAGGTCCATGGTGAAGTCGATCTGGCGCGAGCCGTTCAGGATCACCTGCCCCTCGGTCTCGTGCACGAAGGAGGTGCCCGAGGAAATGCGGATCGCCTCGTAGGTCGTGGCCAGGTCCATGCCGGCGGCGCGGGAGGTGGTCAGCGCCTCGGCCACGCTCACCAGGTTGGCGGTGGCGAGGTAGTTGGTCACGACCTTGAGCACCGAGGCCGAGCCGAGCGGGCCCGTGTGCAGGATCCGCCGGCCGAGGATGGTCAGGACCGGCAGCATCCGCTCGAAGACCGCGCGCTCGCAGCCCGCGAAGATCGAGATGTTGCCGGTGGCCGCGCGGTGGCAGCCGCCCGAGACGGGGCAGTCGACGGCGTGCCCGCCGGCGGCCTCGACCCTTGCGGCGAGGCGGCGGACCTCGTCGGCCGAGGTGGTCGACATCTCGGCCCAGATCGTGCCGGGGCGGAGGGTGGAGAGGATGCCGTCCTCGCCCTCCAGGACGGCGGCCGAGGCGGCCGGGCTCGGCAGGCAGGTGATGACGATATCGGCCCAGGCTGCCAGCGCCGCGGGGCTGTCGGCGACGCGGGCGCCGGCCTCGGCGAGGCGGGCGGTCGCGGCGGGGTCGAGATCGCGGACGGTCAGGTCGACGCCGTTGCGCGCCAGCGAACCAGCGAGGCGGGCGCCCACGTTGCCGAGGCCGACGAAGCCGATCCTCTCGACCGTCATGCCGCGGGCCTCGGCGCTGCGGGCGTCGGGGCCAGGGCGGCCACGCGAGCGGCGAGGTCGTCGATATCGCTATCCGCGACCGGGCGGGGCGAGGAGGCGAGCATCGGTGCATTGGCCGGGCGGCGCATGGTGCGCGCGATGGTGCCGGCGTCGAGGCTGGCGGCCGCGCCGGGCAGCGCGGCGGGAATGCCGGCCGCGCGCATCAGGCGGGCGAAGGCCCCGGGCAGGGCCTCGGCCTCGCGCTCGGCGCCGAGCGCGGCGGCGGCACTGGCGAAGTCCTCGGCCCCCTCGCGCGTACACTCGGCGACCAGCCAGGGGAGCGCGGCCTCGAGCCCCAGCGCGGTGGCGTGGCCGTGGTGGACGCGCGCCAGCGAGCCGAGCGCGTGGCCGATATTGTGGCCGAGATGCGTGCCGCACTGTTCGATCGCGCGCCCGGCCAGCATGGCGGCCCAGAGCACCTGGCCCCGCGCCTCGCGGTCCTGCCCGTCGGCAACCGCGCGGGGCAGATAGCGGGCGATGAGCGTCAGCGCGTGCAGGCCGAAGGCGCGGGCTGGCGCGGTGGTGCGGCCCGACGTGGCGGCCTCGAGCGCATGGGTGCAGGCATCCATGCCCGTCCAGGCGGTCAGCGCGGCGGGCAGCGTGCTGGTGAGCTCGCCGTCGAGGATCGAGACCGCGGGCAGCAGGCCGTCG
>JBCBPG010000512.1:0-3867 GCA_039820865.1 Pseudomonadota bacterium | reverse complement strand
GCCGCCGCCGCCCTCGAGGATGTCGTCGCCCGCGCCGCCTTCGAGGGGCTCGACGCCGGCGATGACCATGACGTCGTCGTCATCCTCGTCGACCAAGTCGTCGTCGTCAGAGACGTCCATGTCCTCGTCGTCGTCGTCGTCGTCGATGGGGGCATCGCCCTCGAAGAGGAAGTTGTCCTCCACCAGGTCGGCGAGGGCGACATCGACGAGGGTGACGCTGTCGCCGTTGCCGAGATCGATGACGGTGTCGCCGTCCACCTCGCTGGCGGCGTCCTGGACCGCTTCGAACGCCTCGAAGATGTCGGAGACGTCGAGGAAGTCGCCCTCCGCGGCGCCGGCGACGAAGTCGAGCACCGTGTCGTCGCCCGTGCCTTCCTCCACGACGAAGGTGTCGCGGCCGCCGCCGCCCTCGAGGATGTCGTCGCCCGCGCCGCCGTTCAGCGTGTCCGCCGAGCCCGCCAGACGGTCGATGACGATCTCGAGGAGCTGCTCGCTGCCGCCGTTGCGGGTGAAGTCGCCCTCGACCGGGTCGACCACGCTGCCCGCGGCGGTGGTGCCGCCGAGGATGTTGACGGGTCCGCCATCGGGGTTGGCTTCGGAGCCGTTGAAGCCCGGATGGGCGGCGACCACGCCGTTCTCGACCTCGCCCGCATCGCGCGCGGTCTGGTTGAGGAAGGCGGCGTCCTCTTCGGTGTTCACCTCCGTGCCGGCGTCGAGCACGTCCGAGCCGAAGCGCTGGATGGTGACCGGGCCGAGGAAGGTGCCGTCCGCGGCGAAGATCGGGTCGGCGAGCGCGTCGTCCGGCACCGCGAGGAAGGCGTCGTTGGAGGGGATGATCATGGTGGCCCAGGTGAAGAAGCCCTGTCCGACCTGATCGGGGTTGACGTTTAGGGTGAATGTGGCGGTCTCGCCCGGGTCGATGGGGCCCGGCGCGCCGGCGCCGCCGATCACGGTGGCATCGATGCCGCCATCGCCGACCTGCTGGTTGAACTCCGCCGCGATGCCCTCGATGGAGCCGTCCTCGGCGAGGCGCTCGAGGCCGAGGCTGGCCGCGGAGCCCGCGTCGAAGAGGTCGAAGTTCGCGCCGTCGTGGAAGCCGAACCAGACCGGGGTGAGGAAGGTGCCGCCCTCGCCGAGGGTGTTGGTGATGGAGACGGTGATGGCCTCGCCGTCGCCCACGCCGTCGCCGCGGAGGATATCGGCACCGTCGCCGCCGAGGAGCGTGTCCGCCCCCGCGCCGCCGGCGAGGAGGTTTTCGCCGTCGTCTCCCTCCAGCGTGTCGTCATTGGCCGAACCCGTGAGGTTCTCGATGTCGATCAGCGTGTCCTGGATGGCGTTGCCGTTGACGACGTACTGGCCGTCGCCGCGGGCGAGGCTGACATCGACGGAGACGCCGATATCGGAGAAGTCGGCGGTGTCGATGCCGGCGCCGCCATCGGTGATGTCGCTGCCGCCGCCGCCCTGGAGGATGTCGTCGCCGTCGCCGCCCTCGAGGATGTCGCTGCCGCCGCGGCCGGAGAGCAGGTCGTTGCCGTCGTTACCGGTGAGCACATTGGCGCCGGCGTCGCCGAAGAGCTGGTCGTCATTGGCCGAGCCGTCGAGGTTCTCGAAGTTGGAGAAGTTCTCGAAGACCGTGACGCCGGGGGCGGGCTGGTAGGAGGCGCTGCCGGAGGCGAGATCGGCCACCACCTCGGCGCCGATGCCGGTGAAGCTGTTGGTGTCGATGCCGTCGCCGCCGTCCAGCGTGTCGGTGCCGCCGCCGCCGGCGATGAAGTCGTCGCCCGCGCCGCCCTCGATGAGATTGGCGAAGGGGCCGGCGGCGATGATGGTGTCCGCCCCGCCGGAGCCGGTGATCTCCTCGATGCCGGTGAAGGTGGTGGTCTCGACCGCCTCGTCGAACACGTTGCCGTCGCCGGTGTCGTCGGCGGGGTCGAGGGCGAGGCCGGTCACGTCGCCGCCGGCATCCTGGACGATGTCGGTGATGACGGGGCCGTTCACGCCGGCGGGGGCGTTGTGCAGGTGGATGGAGCTGACGCCGGCCACCGGCAGGAGCGTCGCGGTGGCGAGGCCGGTGACGGTGAGGGCGGAGCTGTAGCTGATCGCGCCGTCGGCGGCGACGGTGATGGTCACGCGGCCGGAGCCGGTGGCATCGGAGTCGCTGGTGGGCCCGGGCTCCTGGGAGGCGTCGAGGCCCGCTTCGAGCACGATGGTGCGCACCCCGTCCGGCCCGGTCTCGTCTGAGACGACGGTGTCGAGCTGGCCGCGGATCTCGCCGCCGGGGAAGCTGGTGGTGTGGATGTTGTAGTAGAGATTGCCGGCGAGCGCCTCGGCGAGGAGGTCCTCGGGGCTCTGATCGGTCGTGAGCGATGCCAGTGGCTGGTCGTCATGGGCGACCGCGAAGGCGCGTTCCTCGACCACCTGGCCCGCGCCGGTGCCGTCGATGGTGATGCTGAGGGGGCCGGTGGCGGCGGAGAGGTCCAGCCGGTCGATCCCCGCGCCGCCGTCCACGGTCTCGCCCGCGACGCTGCCGGCGAAGACGTCGTTGCCCGCGCCGAGATCGATGGCGCCGAGGACGCGGCCTGCGCCGGTGTCGAGGATGTCGTTGCCGTCGCCGAGGGAGACGTCGCCGAGGAGGAGGCCGGTGTTGGTGACCGCGAGGCTGCCGGTGCTGCCGGAGGCGTCGATCGCCGCCGTGGCGCCGGTGACGATGCCGGCATTGGCGAAGCTGCCCTCGAAGCTCACGCCCTCCTCGATCAGGAGGCCCGCATTGCTCTCGGAGCGGATCGTGCCGCTGTTCTCGAGCGTGGCGGTGACGCTGCCGCCATCCTCGCCGGCGCCGTTGAAGAAGCGGATGCCAGCGCTGTCGCCCGGGGTCTCGCTGCCGGCGCTGTCGCGCCCGTCGATGGTGCCGCTGTTGGTGACGGTGATGGCCTCGGCCGTGGGATCGGCCGCGGTGCCCACCTGCACCGAGACGCCGGAGCCGGTGTTGCCGAAGCCCGCATCGATGGTGCCGCTGTTGGCGACGGTGATGCTGTCGGCGGTGCCGTCGAGATAGACGGTGCCGTTGCGCTGATCGCCGGTGCCGAGAACGGTGCCGGTATTGTCGAAGACGACGTTGTCGCCGTCGAGGTTCACCGCGCGGCTGCCGGAGCTGATGGTGCCGCTGTTCTCGATGGTGAGGTCGTGGCTGGCGTCGCCGATATAGAGGCCGTTCTGCGGGCCTGCGATCAGCCCGTCATTGTCGATGGTGCCGTTGAAGGCCACGCCGTCCTCGGAGACGAGGCCGCCGAGAAAGCCCGCGGTCGCCTCGGAGGTAATGGAGCCCGTGTTGCTGATGGTGGCGTTGAGGGTCGCTTCCTCCTCGCCGGAGCCGTTGAAGACCCGCAGGCCGCTCGAGCCGTTGCCGGTGGTGCGCCCGCCTTCGAAGGGCGCGGTGCCGCGCGCGGCGATGCTGCCGGCGTTCTCGATGACGATGCCGTCGGAGAGCGCGTCCTCCGCGGCGACACCGACCTGCAGCGAGATACCGTCGCCGATATTGCCGGGGCCGGCATCGATGAGGCCGTTATTGGTGACGGTCGCGTCGTCGACATTGCCGTCGAGATAGACGGTGCCGTTGCGCTGGTCGCCGGTGCCGAGGATCGCACCGTCGTTCACGAGTGCGGCACCGTCGGCGCCGATATTCACGGCGCGGCTATCGGAGGCGATGAGGCCGGCGGGGCCGTTGGCGAGGCTGGCATCCTCGCCGAGCAGGTTCACGCCGTTGAAGCCGCCCTCGATGCTGCCCGCATTGTCGAGCGCGAGCCCCGTGGCGGAGGGCTGGGCGAGCACGCCCTGATCGCCGCCCGCGATGCTGGAGAGGTTCGTCAG
>JBCBPG010000511.1:0-3869 GCA_039820865.1 Pseudomonadota bacterium | reverse complement strand
GGGCCGCCGCCCGCATGGGCAGATGGCATGCAATCCCGCGCAAGTCATTGATCGACCGACGTCGAGTTCTGGCACAGCGCTTGCTTTCCCTTGGCAAAATGACCGACAGGGAAAGGATACCACCATGACCGACCGCAGCCTGACCCGCCGCCGCCTGATCGGCAGCGGCGTCGCGATGGGCCTCGCCGCGCCCTTCATCGCCCGCCCGGCGCTGGCCGCGACGACCTTCGACAGGATCAAGGCGGACGGCGTGCTGCGCATCGGCTGCGAGGCGACCTACCCGCCCTTCACCTTCCGCGACAAGGGCGAGATCGTGGGCTACGACGTCGACCTCGCCGCGGTCATGTGCGCCACCCTCGGCGTCGAGCCCGAGTTCATCGACACGCAGTGGTCCGGCATCATCCCCGCGCTCTATGCCGGGCGCTTCGAGATCATCATGTCCTCGATGAGCTACCGCAAGGAGCGCCTCGAGAAGGTCGCCTTCTCGATCCCCTATGCCGAGGCCAGCCAGGCGCTGCTGATCCGCGCCGAGGACGAGGGCAAGATCGCGGCGATCGGCGACATGTCGGGCAAGGTGCTGGGCGTCAAGCTCGGCTCGCCGGGCGAGAGCATGAAGGACGGGCTCTCGGCCGAGATCGAGGCAGCCAAGGGCGCGGGCTTCACCGAGGTGAAGATCTACGACGACCACCCCGCCGCCTATCTCGCCCTCTCCCAGGGCTATGTCGACGGTGTCCTGAACACGCTGCCGACCCTCGGCCAGGTGATGAAGGACCGCCCCGGCGCCTATGCCATCGTGCGCCCCGTCGGCAAGCCGAACTGGGCCGGGCTGGCCGCGCGCAAGGAGGACGCCGATCTCGTCGCCTTCCTCGACCAGGAGCTCACGCGCCTCAAGGACAACGGCGAGATCTTCGCGCTCCAGGAGAAGTGGTTCGGCTTCGAGATGGACCTGGCCGACCAGATCCCGACCTTTGCGTAGACGCCCGCCGCGCCGCGCGGGGGGGCCGGCGGTGGCGCCGGCGGGGGGCGGGTCGCGACCGGCCCCGGTGCGATGTCGATAGACTGGGAGATCGTCGTCAAGGCGATCCCGCTCCTGTTCGAGGGGGCGGTGATCACGCTTCAGGTCTCGGCGCTGGCGGCCGCGATCGGGCTGGTGATGGGCGTGGTCTTCGGGCTCGTGCTCCTGTCCGAGAGCCGCGTCGCCCGTGGCCTCGTGGCGGCCTATGTCGACTTCATCCGCGGCACGCCGCTCCTGATCCAGATCTTCCTCGTCTTCTTCGCCCTGCCGGTCATCGGCATCCGGCTCGACGAGTTCTGGGCCGGCGTGCTGGCGCTCGCCCTCAACGCCGCCGCCTTCGTGGCCGAGGTGGTGCGCGGCGGCGTGGGCGCGATCGAGAAGGGGCAGGCCGAGGCCGCGCGCTCGATCGGCATGCGCCGCGGCCAGATCCTGTTCTGGATCCTGCTGCCCCAGGCCTATCGCCAGATGGTGCCGCCGCTGACCAACGAGCTGATCAGCCTGGTCAAGAACTCGTCGCTGCTGTCGGTGATCTCGGTCTACGAACTCACGCGCGCGGGGCAGGCGATCATCTCGATCCACTTCGTGCCGTTCGAGATCTACACCCTGCTCGCCCTCTACTACTACGTCCTGATCAAGGCGCTGAGCTGGCTGTCGCGCTGGCTCGAGCGCAAGCTGCCGGCATGGTGAGGCCATGGTGACGCCGCTCCTCCGCGTCGAGGGCCTGACCAAGACCTTCGATGCCACGCCCGTGCTGCGGGGCGTCGATCTCGAGGTCGCGCGGGGCGAGACGGTCGTGGTGATCGGCGCCTCGGGCTCGGGCAAGACCACGCTCCTGCGCTGCCTGAACCGGCTGGAGGAGCCGACCGCCGGCACCGTCCGGATCGACGGCGAGACCATCGGCGGCGCCTTCGACGGCCCGAACGGTGCCTGGCGTCCCGCGCCCGAGGCCGCGATCGCCCGCCAGCGCGGCAAGGTCGGCTTCGTCTTTCAGCGCTTCAACCTGTTCCCGCACCTCACCGCCCGGCGCAACGTCAGCATCGGGCCCGAGAAGGTGCGCGGCCTGCGGCGGGCCGAGGCGAAGGCGCTGGCCGAGCGGGCGCTCGACCGCGTGCGCCTGGCCGATCACATGGACAAGCGGCCGTCCGAGCTCTCGGGCGGGCAGCAGCAGCGTGTCGCCATTGCCCGGGCGCTGGCCATGGAGCCCGAGATCATGCTCTTCGACGAGCCGACCTCGGCGCTCGACCCCGAACTGGTGCAGGAGGTGCTGGACGTGATGCGCGAGCTGTCGGATGCCGGCATGACCATGATCAGCGTCACGCACGAGATGGCCTTCGCGCGCGAGGCGGCCGACCGCGTGATCTTCATGGCCGACGGGCGCATCGTCGAGGAGGGGCCGCCGGGCGAGATCTTCACCGCACCCCGCGAGGAGGCGACGCGCCGCTTCCTGCGCCACCTGATCCCCGGAGGCGCCGCATGACCCCGCCCCAGACGCCACACCAGACGCCACGCCAGACGCCGCCCGGGACCTCGCCCGACCTGGTGATCGAGGGCGCGCATGTCGTCACCCCGGGCACGCCGGACCTGGCGGACGGGCGGATCGTGGTCACCGGCGGGCGGATCGCCTCCGTCGGGCCGGCCCGGGGGCCGACGCCGACTGCGGCAGAGGTGGTGGACGGGCGTGGCCTGATCGCGCTGCCGGGGCTGGTCAACATCCATACCCACGCGATCCTCACCATGGTGCGCGGCGTGGCCGAGGACATGGGCTTTGCGCCCGCCTATACCCCCGGCGTGCCGCAGGGCCACATGGTGCGCGAGGAGGAGGCGGTGGCGCTCGCCCGTCTCGGTGCGCTCGAGGCGATGAAGTTCGGCTCGACGCTGATCAACGACACCTATGTCCACCAGCACCTGACGATGCCCGCGATGGCCGAGACGGGGATCCGGGTCTGGGCCTGCGGGCGCATCCACGATGTCGACTTCTCGGGCGTCAGCGGCGGGCGCTGGGACTATGATCCGGCCATCGGGCGGCGGACGCTGGACGAGGCGCTGGCGCTGCACCAGCGCTGGCATGGCGCGATGGGGGGGCGGCTCGGCGTGCAGCTCGCGGCCCATGCGCCCGACACCTGCTCGACCGCGTTCCTGCGCGAGGTGCGCGCGGCACGGGACGCGACCGGCATGACCGTGACCACGCATCTGGCGCAGAGCCGCATCGAGGTCGAGCGCATCCGCGACCGCGACGGCCTGACCCCGGCCGAGCTCATGGACGAGGTGGGGCTGCTGGGCGACCGGCTGATCGGCGCGCACTGCATCTTCATGACCGACGACGACATCGCGCGCGCGGGGCGTGCCGGCATCCATGTCGCCCATATCCCCAAGGGCAATGCCACGGGGGGCACGATGGCGCCGACGCCGCGCCTTCGGGCGGCGGGCGCGAACCTGTGCCTGTCCACCGACAACATGCATGCCGACATGGTCGAGCTGATGCGCTGGGCGCTGGCGGTCGGTCGGCTGCAGCAGGGACGGATCAGCGAGGACTGGCAGCCCGAGGACGTGCTTGCCATGGCCACCGTCAACGGCGCCCGCGCCATGGGGCTGGGCGGCGAGATCGGCCGCCTCGCGCCGGGGATGAAGGCCGACATCGTGCTGATCGACGCGCGCCGGCCGCATTTCGTGCCGCTGCTCGACCCGCTCGGCGCGGTCGTCCATGTCGGCCACGGGCGCGACGTGCGCCACGTGCTGGTCGACGGCTGCCTGGTCGTCGAGGACGGCGCCGCCACGCTGGTCGACGAGGCGGCGATCATGCGCGACGCCCAGGCCGCGGCCGAGGCGCTCTGGACCCGGGCCCGCGCCGGCACCG
>JBCBPG010000510.1:0-3877 GCA_039820865.1 Pseudomonadota bacterium | reverse complement strand
CCGCAGACGCTTCGCCGGCTGGGCGATGCGCCATGATCCGGTACGTGCATGGATGTGGACCCGCGCAGACGTCGATGCGGGCGCGTTGGGCGAGGCAGAGACCCACGAGATCCTGGCATTCTTCGACCGTGTCGCAGCCGACCCGCTCGACACCGCCCCCAAACCGGCGGGCTGTGCCCGCTAGAGCATTTTCCAGCCAGACTGAATCAGTCTGGCGACAAGAAAATGCGGCAAACAAAACAACCTGGAGCGCGAGACCTCACGCAGTCAGGTCGGCAAGCGCTCTAGACCGCCCACCCGGACCGAGGAACCCCGCAACGGCCCGCCACCGCCCGCCCGATCGACCAGAACCCAGAACCCAGAGCCCAGCGCCCAGCCGCACGCCACGCCCGCCGCGGCAGGAACACCGACCCTCCGATCCGAGCCTGTCCTACCCTCACCCTCCCTGCGTTACGATAGGCATCCGGGCCTGAACGAAGAGAGAACGTAAAAGGTTCAAAAAGCCACTTGAGGGTTCGCCGACCGTTCACTGTCAGGCCCCTATCCTGACGCGGGAGGGGGCGCGCCCCGGCAGGCACAGCGCCGCGACGCCACCCGGCCCGGCGCCGGGCACCGACGGGCGGAGGCCGGGCGGCCTGCCCGCTCCAGCCTGTCCCGGTCGCCTCAGGCGGTGTCCGTGGCGAGGTGTTCGAAGAGGCGGGCGACGGCCTCGGCGCCGGGGTCGTTGTGGCCGGCAAGGCTCGCTTCGGCGAGGTAGCTGGCCCGGCCCGCCCGGGCGCGGGTGATCGTGGCGGTCGCATCGGCGCCGGCGCGGGCGGCAGCGGCAGCGGCGGCGACGCCCCCGGGCAGCGCCTCCAGCGCCGGCATCAGCGCGTCGATCATCGTGCGGTCGCCGGGGCCCGCGCCACCCACCTGCATCACCCGGTCGAGGCCGGCGCGCAGCGCCCCCACACCGTCCCTGCCGCTGGCCGAGGCGTCGCCCGCGGCGGCGAAGAAGATCGCCAGCAGCACGCCCGACGAGCCGCCCATCGTCTGGCTCAGCTCCAGTCCGATCGCGCGGTAGAGCTGGGTGCGGTCGGCCAGCGGCAGCCGGTCGAGCGCCCCCACCAGCGCCCGCGCGGCCGTGGCCAGCGTGCTGCCCGTATCGCCGTCGCCCGACTTGGCGTCGAGTGCGTTCAGCGCCTCCTCGGCGCCGATCATCACCCGGCAGCAGCGCTCGATGAACGCGGCCATCGCGGGGTCCTGCGAGGGGATCGGCTTGATCGGCGTCAGCCCGTCGGGCAGCGGCTCGACCGCGACGCCGCCGACGCCCAGGCAGCCCGGCCAGGCATGGGGCGCGACCGGCGCCGCCAGCGCCGCCTCGTCGGCCTTGCTGACCGGCAGCAGCGACACCGAGAAGCCCTGCATGTCGAGCGAGGTCATCAGGGCCGCCGGCCCGACCAGCCAGCGGATCTGCTCGCCAAGGCGCGAGCGCGTCAGCTCCTCGGCCAGCACCCCCATCTCCAAGGGCGTCGCGCTGCCGAGATTGTTCAACAGCGCCACATGCGGCCCCGGCCCGATCTTGGGCGCGAGGCGGTCGACGACCATCTCCATCGCCTCGCGCGCATCGGTAAAGTCGACCTGCTCGATGCCCGGCTCGCCATGGATGCCGAGGCCGAGCTCGGCCTTGCCCGCGCCGATCCGGTCCTCCTTGGGCGAGCCCGGGATCGTGCAGGTGTCGAGCGACATGCCGATCGAGACGACCCCCTTCACCACCCGCTCGGCCGCCGCGGCGACGGCGTCGAGATCGCCGCCCTGCTCGGCCAGCGCGCCGGCGATCTTGTGCACGAAGAGCGTGCCGGCCACGCCGCGCGCCTGCGGCAGCTCGGGCAGTGCGACGTCGTCGTCGACGATCACCATCGCGACCTTCAGCCCCTGCGCCCGCGCCCGCTCGGCCGCCAGGCCGAAGTTCAGCCGGTCGCCGGTGTAGTTCTTGACGATCAGCAGGCAGCCCGCCGAGCCGGTCACCGCCAGGATCCCCGCCAGCACCGCATCGACCGACGGAGAGGCGAACACCTCGCCGCAGACCGCCGCCGTCAGCATCCCCTGGCCCACGAAACCGGCATGGGAGGGCTCGTGCCCCGAGCCCCCGCCCGAGACCAGCGCGACCTTCGAGCGGTCCCAGTCGGTGCGCACCACCACCTTGATGTGCGGATAGCCGTCGAGACGCGCCAGCCGGCCCCCGGCGGTGCGGAGCATGCCGTCGATGGCCTCGGTGACCAGCGTCTCGCGGGTGTTGATGAACTGCTTCATGGGCTGGTCCTCCCGTCAGACCCGGGCGCCGTCGGCGTCGAAGTAGAGCGCCCCCCGGGGTTGGATGGCGATGCTGTCGCCGGGCTCGAGTGCGGTATGCGGGTCGGCCAGCGTCACGATCGCATGGCCGTCGAGGTCGAGATGCAGGCGCGTCTGGTCGCCGAGATGTTCGAGCCGCGTCACCCGCGCCTCGCGCCCCTCGCCAAGCGCCAGGTGCTCCGGGCGCAGCCCGATGGTCGCGGCCCCCGAGGGCGCGCCCGCGAACAGCCCCGCCGGCAGCGCGTTGATCCGCGGCAGGCCGAGCCGGGCCGCGACATAGAGGCTGACCGGGTCCTCGTAGATCTCGCGGGGCGTGCCCGTCTGCACCAGCCGCCCCGCGTCCAGCACGCCGATCCTGGTGGCCATGGTCATCGCCTCGACCTGGTCATGCGTGACATAGAGCAGCGTCGCCCCCAGCCCCGCCTGGATGCGCTTCAGCTCGATCCGCAGGTCCGCGCGCAGCTTGGCATCCAGCGAGGACAGCGGCTCGTCCATCAGGAAGATGTCCGGCCGGCGCACCAGCGCCCGCCCGATCGAGACGCGCTGCATCTCGCCGCCCGACAGCGCCGTGGCCTTGTTGTCCAGCTTGTGCGCGATCGACAGCGTCTCGGCGATCTCGCCCACCTTGCGCGCGATCTCGTCCTCGGGCGTCTGCAGGATCGGCGAGCGGAGCGGAAAGGCCAGGTTCTCGCGCACCGTCATGTGCGGGTAGAGCGAGTACTGCTGGAAGACCATCGCCACGTTGCGCTCGGCCGGCGTCTCGGCGTTGACCACGCGCCCGGCGATCGAGATCTCGCCCGCATCCGGCGCCTCGAGGCCCGAGATCAGGCGCAGCGTCGTCGTCTTGCCCGCCCCCGTCGGGCCCAGCAGCACGACGAAGGCGCCGTCGTCGATCTCCAGGTCCAGCGCCTCGACCGCCACGGTGGCGCCGAACCGCTTGGTCACGCCGGTCAGCCGCACCTCAGCCATGGGACAGCACCCCGGCATTCAGCGCCGTCTCCAGCGCGCGCCCCGTCTGTGCATCGAAGAGCGAGGCGGTCGCGCCGTCGAAGGCCAGCCCCACCACCTCGCCCGCCCGCGCGGGCTGGGTCGCGGGAATGCGCGCCTTCACCTCGCCATGGGCGGTCGCGACGGTGACGACCTGCGTGGTGCCCAGGTACTCGGTCGCCATCACCTCGCCCCGCAGCCCCGCGCCATCGACCAGGCGCACATGCTCGGGACGGATCGCATAGACCATGTCGCCCTCGAAATCCGTGTGCAGCGCCGGCACCTCCAGCACCGCGTGATGCAGCGCGACCGTCGTCGCACCGGGCGTCACCCGCCCGTGGAAGCGCAGCTGGTTCATGGGCGGCGAGCCGATGAAGGAGGCGACGAAGAGCGTGGCGGGCTTGTCGTAGATGTCCCGGGGCGTGCCGAACTGCTCGATCACGCCATGGTTCATGACGACGATCTTGTCGCCCATCTGCATCGCCTCGAGCTGGTCATGGGTGACATAGACCGTCGTCGCGCCCATCCGGTCATGCAGCGCCCGCAGCTCCTCGGCCAT
>JBCBPG010000509.1:0-3890 GCA_039820865.1 Pseudomonadota bacterium | reverse complement strand
GCAAAGCGGGTGCCGCGGCTGCCGATCACCAGCTGCGGCGTCTCGACCCGCACCCGGTCGGGCCGCGCGGCGCCGATCTTGCCGCTGTCATAGACCAGCCGGCCGCTCAGCAGCCGCACGACCAGCGCAAACAGCCCCTCGCCCGGGCGAAAGACGAAGTTCGACACCTGCACGTCCGACATCCCGCTGACCGAGAGCACCGTGCCGTCGTTCAGGATCGCGCCGACCGAGCCGCCGACCGGCGTGACGATGCGGTCGTTGAGCAGGAGCGAACGGCCGACGATGGCGCGCAGCTCCGCCTCCTCGCGCCGGATCACCACGTCGCCCTCCACCGTCTTGAGCACACCGATCTCCTGCGCCGCCACGACGGGCGGCGACAGCAGCGCAACCAGCGTTCCCAGCATCGCAGAGAGCAGGCCCGCCATCACAACGCGCGGCGCCCGAATGCGAATTCCGGTCATGGGCCAACCTTTCGGCGCAGCCTTGGCAGGCATCGCGCCAGCCATCAAAACCACCGGCACAGCCAAACCACCCTTACGGCCAGTTTAACACTGAATTCACGCTTGCGGCGGAATTTGGGCGAAATCCGCCCGACGGACACAATTGAGCAACAGCAATCGGTTGGCGCTGCGCGGGCAGGCGCATGGTCGGGGCCGATCGGCCCGGACGATTCGAACGGTCGATCGAGACGACCTCGAGCCGGCCGTGAGCGTCGCCGTGGCCATCATGCGGGTGATGCGGCCGGCCGTCGACCAGCCGGGGCGCCTTCCGACCGGACGTGAGCACGGGCGCCCTGCCCACCCGCGTCAGGATAGGCCGACGCCCATGAACATCCCGTTGCGCCCGCGCCTCCAGCAGCGTTCGCCGAAAGGTAACGGGATCGTGGCAACAATGACGCGGGAGGGCGCGGGAATTCGCGTTTCCGTACGGTCGGACATCCCTCTGGCAGAAGACCACTCTGGCAGAAGACCACTCTGGCAGAAGACCGCTCTGGCAGACATGCCCGCAACGGGGCACCGCCTCGTGCCCGCAGCCGGGGCCATGCGGGTGCGGATGGCTCGCGGCCAGACGGTCGGGCGCTCCCGGCCGGCGGGCCCGCGGCGGGCGCGGCGCTCAGATCCCGCCGAAACGCAGCAGCGCCAGCCCGAACCAGATCACCGACAGCCCGGCCAGCAGCTGCAGCGACGGCCCCGCCACCGTCATCACGCCCATCCGGTCCGACGAGGCATGGGCGAGGCCCCGCGCCGCGACGCTGGAGACGGCGACCAGCCCCGTCATCGCCGCGACACCCAGCCCCATGACGACCACCGCCGCCGCACCGGCCCAGGCGATGTCCATCTGCCAGGCGATGACCAGCAGGAACAGCGCACCCGTGCAGGGCCGCATCGCGATGCCCACGACCAGCGCCGCCGCCTCGCGGAGCGACCCGATCCGGGCGACCTCCTCCGGCGCGGGGCCATGGCCGGCGCAGCCGCAGGCCTGCGCGTCCGCGTGGTGCCGGTCCGCGGGCACATGAGCCGCCGGCCGCGCCCGCCGCCACAGCGTCAGTGCCCCGCGGGCGGCCAGCACGACGCCGATCGCCGCGATCGCGAGATAGCTCGCCGGCGCCAGATAGTCCTCGGCCAGCGCCGTCACCTGCGCCGCCGTCGCCTCGAGCAGGAAGAACCCGCCATAGACCAGCACGATCGCCCAGAGCGCCTGCGCCAGGCTCGACACCAGCGCGATCGAGACCAGCCGCGGTGCCGAGACGGCCGAGCCGAGGCCCACGCCCCCGATCAGGTACTTGCCATGCCCCGGCCCCAGCGCGTGGACGAAGCCATAGGCCCCGGTCGCGGCCAGCAGCGCCGCCCAGGCGCCCGGCTGGCCGGTCCTCAGCCCCTGCACCGCCAGCGCCATCTCGTTCTGCAGGGCCCGCTGCTGCGTCAGCGCCCAGCGCGCCAGGTCGTCCCAGACCGACCCTGCCGCCAGCGCCAGCACCAGGGCGACGGCCGCGAGAACGGCGACGGCGGCGGCGATGGTCAGTCGCATGTCACCACGACCCGGTCGGCGAACAGCGCGCCGACATTCGCGATGCCCGGCGTCTCCTCCCGCCCCAGGTCGAAGAGCGAGGTCTGCAGCGTCGTGAGGTCGGTGTCCGGCTCGAAGGGGATCGCCCGCGCGCTGCAGCCCGCGGCCGCGCCCCTCAGCACCGGCAGCTCCGGCATCGTAACGGCATAGTAGTAGGTCGCCTCGTAGGCCGCGACCTCGGCCGAGGCGCCATCCAGCACCGCGGGCGCCTCGAGCCGGCGGGTGAAGCTGACCTGCAGGTGGCCCTCGACGACCTCGACCCTGAGCGCTTCCGGCGCCGCCATCCTGGTGGCCACACCGCCGACGGAGAGCTTGGCGAAGCCGTCGAAGTCCGCCGGCCACTGCATGAACTGTGCGGCCAGGTGGTCCTGCGCCGCCTGGTCCAGCCCGCCCTCCTCGTTCAGCGCCAGCCCCTCCGAGCTCAGCGTGTAGAGCGTTTCGAACGGATCGAGCCGCCAGGTGATCTCCAGCGCCTCGAGCGTGCCGTCCGCGCCGAAGACGAAGCCGAGCCCGGCATCGACGAAGACATGCGGGTGGGCGGTGGCCGGCGGCGCTGCGGGAGGCGCGGCGGCGAGCGCGGCGAGCAGGGCCGCGGCGGCGAGAGAGCGTCTGGTCACGGTACGGTGGCCCCTGCTGGCGTCGGATCACGGAACGGCTGCAACTCCGGCAGAAATCGGTACAACATCCCCGGGGCATTGTCGCGCCCTGCACCACTCACGATTGCGACCATGCGTGTCGCACCGACCCCGTCGGGCCAGCCGTCCAGCAGGCGCGGCGGGCTGGTCACGTGACCCACCACGTGCAGCACCCGCGGCGTGCCCGGATGCCCGGCCAGCGCGACCAGCCCCTTGAGACGCAGCAGGTCGGGCCCGAACGACGCCTGCAGCGCCGCGACCGCCTGCTCCAGCGCCCAGGGATCGACCGGCCCGCTGGCCGTGAAGCAGTAGGCCGAGGCGGTGTCGCCATGCCGGTTCACGTCGTGATGATGGTGGTGGTGCCCGCCGTGGCGGAAGGCCAGCCATTCGCGCACGTCCGGCGCCCGCCCGGCCGGGTCGAAGGCGGCCAGCGAGAACAGCGTCTCCACCGTCGCCTCGCCCGCCGCCATCACCCGCGCGTTGGGCGCCCGCGCGGCCAGCATCGCCTCCAGCGCCTGGACGTCGCGGCGCGAGGCCGGATCGCGCGCCAGGTCCGCCTTGGTGATCAGCACGAGATCGGCCACCGCCACCTGGCGCGCCGCCTCGCCAAAGCGCGCGACCGCGTTGCCCCCCTGCACCGCGTCGACCAGCGTCACCACGCCGTTCAGCGTGAAGCGCTCCAGCATCTCGTCGCCGGTCATGAAGGTCTGGAGGAGCGGCACGGGATCGGCCAGCCCCGTCGTCTCGATCACCACGCGCGAAAAGGCGGGCCCCACGCCCCGGTCGGCCTCGTCCAGCAGCCGCAGCAGGCCAAGGCGCACATCGCCCGACACCGTGCAGCAGAGACAGCCGACCGACATCGCAAAGGCGCGCTCGTCCGCCCTGGCCACCAGCGCGCCGTCGACACCCGCCTCGCCGAACTCGTTCACGATCACCGCCGTGTCGCCGAAACCCGGCTCGGCGATCAGCCGGTTCAGCAGCGTCGTCTTCCCCGCGCCGAGGAACCCGGTGAGGATGGTCACGGGGATGCGCGTCATGGAGCCGTTCATGGAGCCGTTCATGGGCCCGTCGCCGCCGGGTGGTCGGCCCCCCAGACCCGCCGCGCATCGGCCGCGACCAGCCGGCGCTGGCGCCGCTCCAGCATCTCCAGCGCCCGCGCCTCGTCGCCCGTCCGCGCCAGCGCCCGCT
>JBCBPG010000508.1:0-3896 GCA_039820865.1 Pseudomonadota bacterium | reverse complement strand
TCTATCCCCGCACCACGAACAAGATCCTCGAGCAGTTCCTCAAGGACAAGGGCGTGGCCGAGCCGAAGTCCTTGATGTCCGACACGATCGTCTGCCAGTCGCTGTGGCCGAACGGCGTGTAGTTGATCATGATGTCTTCCTCGGCCACGCCCTTGTCCTTGAGGAACTGCTCGAGGATCTTGTTCGTGGTGCGGGGATAGACGTAGTCGGTGCCGGCCAGCACCCAGCGCTCGACGCCCTGGTCCATCAGGTACTCGACGGCGGGGATCGCCTGCTGGTTCGGCGCGGCGCCGGTGTAGAAGACGTTGCGCTGGCTCTCCTCGCCCTCGTACTGCACCGGGTAGAAGAGCAGCGAGTTCAGCTCCTCGAAGACCGGCAGCACCGACTTGCGGCTGACCGAGGTCCAGCAGCCGAAGACGACGTCGACGCCCTCGACCTCGATCAGCTCGCGCGCCTTCTCGGCGAAGAGCGGCCAGTCCGAGGCGGGATCGACGACCACGGCCTCGAGCGGCCGGCCCAGGATACCGCCGGCCTCGTTCTGCTGCTCGACGAGCATCAGCATGACGTCCTTCAGCGTCGTCTCAGAGATCGCCATGGTGCCCGACAGCGAGTGGAGGATGCCCACCTTGATCGGCTCACCTTCCTGGGCGAGGGCGGGCGCGCCGACGAGCGCTGAGGAGGCCAGAATGGCCGCGAGCGTGCGATTGAGAGCCATGGTGGGTCCCTGCTGACTGTTTCGTTGTGCCTGCAGGTCAGCAAGTCGCGTGCCAGCCGATCGGGCGGCACGGTCGGCGGGAAGGGTATGCTGCCACGGGCCCCGAAGGCGGCACGGGAACCGCGCAGGATCACTCGTTCGCCCATGAAGCAGGCAGTCTGCCTGTTTTTTGGACCCGCGATGGCGGCTAGACAGGCGCTCCCCGGCCGCCTGCCACCGGCAGGCCCACGGTCATGCGCGCAAGGCCCCTGCACCGACGGCTGTCGCGCCGGAGGCAGGCCCTGCGGGCATGCCGCAGGCGCCTCCGGCGGCAGGGCCGCCTTCGGCAGGGCTCAGAGGCGCTCGGCATGCCAGGCGACATGATCCTCCATGAAGGAGGCGACGAAGAAGTAGCTGTGGTCGTAGCCCGGCTGCATGCGGAAGATGCCCGGCGTGCGGGTCTCGGCGATCGCACCGGCCAGCGCCTCGGGCTTCAGCAGGTGCAGGAACTGGTCTGCGGCACCCTGGTCCACCAGGATATCGCCGTCCCAGCCGGCCTCGCGCAGCTGGTGCGAGGCGTCGAAGCTGCGCCAGAGCGTCTCGTCCCCGCCGAGATAGGCGCCGAGCTGCTTCTGCCCCCAGTCCGAGGCCGAGGGATTGGCGATCGGCGCGAAGGCCGAGACCGAGCGGTAGAGCCTGGGATAGGCCATCGCCAGCGTCAGCGCCCCGTGCCCGCCCATCGAGTGGCCGGTGATGCCCTGGCGCGCCTCGTCGATGCCGAACTCGGTCGAAATCAGGGTCTGCAGCTCCTCGGTGACGTATTCGCGCATGCGGAAGTGGTCGGCCCAGGGGTCTTCGGTCGCGTCCACGTAGAAGCCCGCGCCCTGGCCGAGGTCGAAGGCCGGGTCGTCGGCGATGTCCGCGCCGCGGGGCGAGGTGTCGGGGAAGACGATGGCGATCCCGTGCTCGGCCGCCCAACCCTGCGCGCCCGCCTTGGTCATCGCGTTCTCATGCGTGCAGGTCAGCCCCGAGAGATACCAGAGGCAGGGCACCGGGCCTTCCTCGGCCGCCGGCGGCAGGTAGACCGCAAAGGTCATGTCGCAGCCGCAGGCGCGCGAGGGGTGGGTGTAGACGCCCTGCACGCCACCGAAGGCGCGGGTCTCGGAAACGGTCTTCATGGCGTCGTCCTCTCCTGATGATCCCGGGCGCGCGGCCACCGGCCCGTCCCGTCCTTGGGCCGATCCGGGGGTGGCCGGCCGCCGCGGTGGTGAAGTGCACGCCAGCGGACGCGGGCGCCGGCTCACCATGGCGCCTGGCGCCGCCAGCGCAACCGTGACGACGCAACGCTGCGCCAGCGATCCGCGGGACAGGGGCGCCTCCCGAGTGCCGGCCCGCCGCGCGCGGCACCGGGCAGGCGATACCGGGCAGGCGGTACCGCACAGGCGGCGCTGGGCGGGCGGCAGGGGACGGGCGGCAGAGGGGGCCACGGAAGGTCAGTACAGGGCGATCACGCGCGCCCCGATGGCGTCGCGGAGGGCGGCGGGATCGACGGCGAAGACCGCGTCCGGGGCGCCCGCGGCAGCCCAGACGGTGGCGCGGTCCTTGAGGGCCGTGTCCATGGCGACCGGCACGGGGCCAGCACGGGGGTGGCGTGCCCGATCGGCGGCACCCCGCCGATGGCGAAGCCGGTCTCGGCGCATGCGCGTTTCGGATCGGCCCGCTCCAGCCGCTCACCCGTCGCGCGTTCGACAGCGGCGGGGTCCAGGCGGCGGTCTCCCGCGAACAGCATGAGCCGTCGCGCGCCGGCATCCGCCACCTGTTAGACCAGCGACTGCACGATCTGGGCGACCGTGCAACCGCAGGCGGCGGCCGCTTCCCCGGCGGTGCGGGTCGAGGCGGGCATGCGCCGCACCTCGACCGCGAGGCCGAGCGCCTCGGCCGCCGCCGCGACCCTGTCGGGGCCCGACAGCCGCGCGCCCGACAGCCGCGCGCCCGACAAACACGCTCCCGACCGCCGCGCGCGCCCCGCTCGTGCAGAGACCGGCGCTCAGTGGCCGAAGCGTTCGGCCATCGAGGCGAAACCGGCGTCGTAGATGCCGGCGATCACGTCCTCGGCGCCATCGGCCGTCGCCTCGAAGGTCGAGGTCCAGACGACGACCGCAGCGCCGTTCGCCGCCGCCACGGTGATGGTGGCGCGGTAGTCGGCGACGGGCAGCGGGCTCTCGAGGATCGCGTAGCTGTAGGACATCTCGCCGGCGCCCAGATGCTTCTCGAGGATCTCGCCCCCGCCCTCGAGCGCGAGGCGACGGTGCTCGACCCCGCCGATATCCTCGCGCGTCGAGGTGGCGACGGCGGGGTGCCAGTCGGCGATGGACTGGAACGGCCCGATGGCCGCCCAGACATCCGCCGCCGGGGCCTTGAGGGTGATCGCGCGGCTGACCTGCGTCATGGTGGTGTCCTCCCGTTTCTCGGCCCGATCTGCGCCGGGCAGTCGGGACACTAGATGATCCCGCAGCGGCTGCCCACGGACATGTTGGCGACGGCCATGACGACCCCCGGCACGACATCACTGAGGGTCGTCGAGGCATTTGACATACTGTCCCGGCACCACGGCAGGACCATCGATCTCCAGCACCCTCGCCCGCCCGCCTCGAACCTCGAGATCCACCAGGGCAATGCGATGGGTCGGCCAGTCGCGCAGGCGGGTCATGAACCGGTGCGTTCCCGTCGCATCGATCATCGGTTCGAACCTGATCGCGTAGCCAAGCAGGTTCCGCTGCAGGATCGAGAGGACGAGACAGCGGTCGGCGATCCAGAAATCGAGCTCGGGAACGAATTCTCCCGTCTCTTCGCACACCTCGCTCAACGGAGCCCTCGGTGGCTGACCCTCCGCCTTCCAGAGCCGCCACATGCCATAGAGAGGGTGACGCGCGACGCTGGCATCCGGCCCCAGCGGCCAGATCGTATCGAGCGCGGCGGCGAGCGGCGCGACACTGTCAGCCGGTGACCGTCGCGCCTGTCCGTCACTGCTGCTGAGCGACACCCGCCGGGCTTGATCCATCGTCACGTCTCCTTGGAGCCATGCGCGGTCTGCCCGGCGGGGTCCCGAGGCGTCAGTACTGGACGACGGCGCGGATGGACTTGCCTTCGTGCATGAGGTCGAAGCCGTGGTTGATCTCGCCGAGGGCCATGGTGTGGGTGA
>JBCBPG010000507.1:0-3907 GCA_039820865.1 Pseudomonadota bacterium | reverse complement strand
GGCATGAAGGTGTAGATCGCGTCGGGCGCGGCATCGGCGATCTGCGCCAGTTCGGCCGAGAAGTCCTGGTGGCCGAGGGGGGTGTAGATCTCGCCAACGATCTCGCCATCGAAACGGGACTTGAAACCCTCGAGCTGATCGCGGCCGGCCTGGTAATTCGGCGCCAGCAGGAAGACCGAGCCCACGTCCTCGCGCCCGGTGGCATAGACACCCATCGCCTCGGCATTCTGGTTGTTCTGGTAGCTGACGGCGAAGAAGTCCGGATGACAGTTGCGCCCGGCAAAGATCGACGGCCCGGCATTGGGCGAGATCAGGAAGGTTTCGCTATCCGTCACCGGTTTGAATATTGCGGCCAGCATGTTCGAGAAAACGGTGCCGACGACGAAGTCGACGTCGTCGCTGTCGACCAGCTTGCGCGCGCGAGTGATGGCGACATCGGGCTTCAGCTCGTCATCCTCGACGATCAGTTCGACCTGGTGACCGCCGAGCGTGTTGCCAAGCTCGTCGAGCGCCAGCATCGCCCCGTCGCGCACCTGGTTGCCCAGCGCAGCCGGCGGGCCCGAGAACGTGGCGATCATGCCGATCTTCACGGCTTGCGCCGGGGCCGCGGCGGTGCCGGCGGCGAGGAGCACGGCCGCCCCGGCCGCGGTGAGGGTGGAACGCATCGCTGGTCTCCCGTCCTGTCGTGTCGGTTGGGCGGCGTTGCCCGCCTGCCGCCGGCATCGTTCGCCCGCCGGGGCGCGCGACGCAACGGTTTCCGCCCCTTGCATCGCCGGGACGGGCCGGCTTGGTGGGGCAGGGCGCCGCCTCGGCGCCGGGAGACGGCCATGACGGCGGGAGCGACAGCGCAGGCGGCGGAGGGCGACCGGCCGGGGCGCGCGGCGGGGCTGCTGGTGGGCGCGCTCATGGTCCTCTCGGTGCAGGACACCGTGGCCAAGTCGCTGGTCGAGGACGTGTCGCTCTGGCAGTTCCAGGTCGTCCGCTCGGCCATCAACGCGGTGCTGCTGCTGGGCGTCGGCGCGCTGATCGTGGGCGGGCTGCCGCGCCGGCCGATCCGGCTCTGGGCGGTGGTGCTGCGCACGGTGATGATCAACGCGGTGATGGTGCTGTTCTTCGCGGGCCTGCCCTATCTCACGCTGGCCGAGATCGCGGCGGGGCTGCACTGTTTCCCGGTCTTCGTCACGCTGATCGCGCTGGTCCTGCCGGGCGAGCGGGTGGGCTGGCGGCGCATCCTGGCCGTCGGCATCGGCATCACCGGCGCGCTCATGGTGCTGAAACCGGGGGGCGAGGGCTTCTCGGCCGTCTCGCTCCTGCCGATCGGGGCGGGCATGGCCTATGCCGGCTTCGTGGTCGTCACCCGCCGGCTCTGCCGTCACGAGCACCCGGCGACGCTGGCGCTGGCGATCACGATCGGGCTCACGGTGCTGGGCACGACGGGGCTTGCGGTGATGAGCCTCTTGCCCATGCCCGGCGCGGCCGCGAGCTGGCCCTACCTCTTCACCGGATGGCATCCGCTGAGCGGCCCCGTGCTGGGGCTGATCGCCACCTGCGCGGTGCTGAACCTCAGCGCGCAGCTGGTGATGGCCGTGGCCTACCAGACGGCCGAATCGAGCTACCTGGCGCCCTTCGACTACAGCTACCTCGTCTTCGTGACCCTGATCGGCGGCGTCGTCTTCGGCGAATGGCCCGACGCCGTCGCCATCGCCGGCATGGCGCTGATCGCGGGGGCGGGCACGGTCATCGCGCTCCGCGAGGCACGGGCACGCGAGGCGGCCTGACCGGGGTGTCGCGCGGGGTTGCGCGCGCCGCCCCTGCCGGGCAGAGGAGGCGCCGAGGGCAGGGGGGCGATGCATGCTGAGGCTCGCGATCTTCGACGTCGACGGCACGCTGATCGACAGCCAGGCGGTGATCCTGCAGTCGATGGCGGCGGCACACCGGGCGGCAGGCTTCGCGCTGCCCGACCGCGAGACCACCCTCTCGATCGTCGGCCTCTCGCTCGATGTCGCGATGGCGCGGCTCCAGCCGGGCGCCGACGAAGCGGGCGTCCAGCGGCTCTCCGAGGGCTACAAGGCCGAGTACCTGCGCCTGCGCCGCGCGGGCGCCGAGGGCGAGACCCCGTTCTTCGAGGGCGCGCGCGAGACGCTGGAGCGGCTCGACCGGGCGGGATGGCTGCTGGGCGTGGCGACGGGCAAGGCACGGCGCGGTCTCGACCACCTGCTCGCCAGCCACGGGCTGGAGCGCCTGTTCGTCGCCACCCAGACCGCCGACGACGCGCCGTCCAAGCCGCATCCGGGCATGGTGCAGAACGTGCTGGCGGCGACGGGGGTCGAGGCCGCGCGCGCGGTGATGATCGGCGACACGGCCTGGGACATCGGCATGGGCCGCGCGGCCGGCGTGCGCACGGTGGGGGTGAGCTGGGGCTACCACCCGGTGCCGTCGCTGACCGGGGCGGGCGCGGACCACGTGGTGGACCGCTTCGACGCGCTGGAGGCGGCGCTGGACGCGCTGGCGCCCGCGTGAAGCGGTTCTGGGCCGAGACGCGGGTCAGCGAGGGCGAGGCCGGCTGGGAGGTCACGCTCGACGCCCGGCCGCTGCGCACGCCCGGCCGCGTGGCGCTGGCCATGCCGACCCGCGCGCTGGCCGAGGCCGTGGCGGCCGAGTGGGCGGCCCAGGTCGAGGCAGTCGATCCGCGCACCATGCCGCTGACCCGCGCCGCGAACACCGCCATCGACCGGGTGATGCCGCAGGTGGCCCGGGTGGCCGGCGACCTCGCGGGCTATGCCGAGACCGACCTCCTCTGCTATCGCGCGCCCCATCCCGACGCGCTGGTGCGCCTTCAGGCCGAGACCTGGGACCCGCTGATCGACTGGGCGGCCGGGCGCTATGGCTCGCGGCTCGCGGCGGGCGAGGGCGTGATGTTCAAGGCGCAGGATACCGACGCGGTCGCGCGGCTGAGGGCGGTGGTCGAGGCGCTCGACCCCTGGCCGCTGACGGCGCTGCACGAACTGGTGACACTGTCGGGCAGCCTCGTGATCGGGCTCGCGGTCGTCGAGGGCCGGCTCGGCCCGGCCGAGGCCTGGGCCGCCAGCCGCGTCGACGAGGACTGGAACATCCGCGAATGGGGCGAGGACGCCGAGGCCGCCGCCCAGGCCGCCCTGCGCGAACGGGCCATCCACGCCGCCGCCCGCCTCCTGGCGCTGCTTGACGAACCGTGATGGCGTTCCGGCGCGCCAGACACCGCGCCGCCCTCGTTCTGGTCGCCGCGGCAGTGCTGCCGTCACCGGGCGCGGCCGTGATCATCGGGCGCGACGAGCGCCGGCGGACCGAGCCCCGGCCCTGCCGCGCGCCAGCATGCTCGATCGGCCAGCTGTGCTTCGGCGCCAACGCCAATGCCAACGCCGCCGCCGGCGACCGAGCGGCGGGCACGGCGGGACTGATACGCCTGCCGGGGGCCGCAGGGCGGCGGGTGTTCGTCATCGCGGGTGATCTGGTCGCACGCGAGGGGCGGTTGCGGGCACGCCCGGCGGAGATGCGCCTCGCCAAGCATGTCCGTCAGTGGCCCCCGCGGCGCTGCAACCTGCACCACTTCACGGTCGACCGGATGGAGGCCGTCAGCCTGCGGCCCTCCGGGACCTCTTCCGGGACCTGGGCCGGCGTGATGCGCGATATCGCGGTCCTCCGCATTCGCGACCAGGCCAAGGAACTGCGCTACGCCACCGTGGCGCCCCTGGCCATGACGCCCGAGAACTGTCCCGACGGCCGTCTCCGCCTGACCCTGCGCCATGGCGACATCCCCGGCCCCGGGGTCTATGCCGTGCAACGCTGCCGGCTCCGCGAGCGACCCGCCGGTGTCGGGGCGCCTCTCCGGGCGCTGGAGCAGATCGCGACCTGATGGGATCGCGGGCGG
>JBCBPG010000506.1:0-3908 GCA_039820865.1 Pseudomonadota bacterium | reverse complement strand
GGAGAAGTGATGCTGGGACTGGGAAGCATCGGGTTCGTCGCCCCTGCCGTGCTGGCAGGGCTCGTCGCGCTGCCGATCCTCTGGTGGCTGCTGCGCGCGATCCCGCCGGCGCCGCGGACCGAGACCTTCGCGGGCGTGCGCCTGCTGTTCGGTCTCGAGGACCCCGAGCGCGAGGCCGAGCGGACGCCCTGGTGGCTGCTGGCGCTGCGCATCCTGGCGGTCGCCGCGGTGATCATCGGCTTTGCCCAGCCCGTCCTGAACCCCGAGCAGCGGCTGGCCGGCAGCGGCGACGGGCCGGTGCTGGTGCTGATGGACGCGGGCTGGGCCTCGGCCCCCGACTGGGAGGCACGGCGCGAGACGGCGCTGGCCGCGGTCGAGGAGGCCGGCCGCCAGGGCCGCCCCGTCATCCTCTGGCGCGCGACGACCGACACACAGGCGCCGCCCCGCCCGACCATCGCGGCCGAGGCGCGCGCGACGCTCGACGGTCTGCGCCCCGAGCCGCTGCGCCCCGACCGCGCCGCGGTGCTGCGCCTGATGGACGAGGCGGGCGCGACCGAGCCGGGCGAGACTGTCTGGCTGCATGACGGTCTCGCCCATGACGCCGAGGCGACCGGGGCGCTGGCCGGGCGGCTGGCCGCGGCCGGGCCGCTGACCCTGGTCGGCCCCGGGCGCCCCGCGCGCGCGATCCTGCCGCCGCGGCTGGAGGACGGCGTGCTGACCGCCACGGCGCTGCGCACTGCCGCCGGGTCGGGCCCCGGCGCGGACGATGCGCCCGACAGCGTGACGCTGGTCGCCATCGCCGAGGCCGAGGGCGGGGGCGAGCGCCGGATCGCCGTCGCCGATGCCGTGTTCGAGCCGGGCGCCGCGACCGCCGATGCGGCCTTCGACCTGCCGGCCGAGCTGATCGGCACCGTCACGCGCGTCACGCTGGCGAGCGATACCTCGCCCGGCGGCACGGCGCTGGCCGACGCGGCCGTGCGGCGCGTGCCCGTGGCCGTGGTCGATCCCGCCTCGACCGGCGAGGTCGCGCCGCTGACCTCGGCCCGCCACTACCTCACGCAGGCGTTGGAGCCCTATGCCGAGGTGCGCGCCACGACGCTGGACGATGCCGTGGCGCGCGAGCCCTCGGCGATCTTCATGGCGGATTACGGCACCATCGACGACGCGACGCGTGACGCACTGGTCGCCTGGGTCGAGGAGGGCGGGCTGCTGGTCCGCTTCGCCGGGCCCCGGCTGGCCGGTGCGCTGGCGGCGAACACCCTGGCCGCCGCCTCGGTCGCGGGCGAGGACTCGCTCCTGCCGGTGCGTCTGCGCCGCGGCGGGCGCACGTTGGGCGGCGCGCTGGCCTGGGGCGATCCGCGTGGGCTGGGCCCGTTCGATCCGCAGGGCCCGTTCCGCCGCCTCGGCGTGCCGGGCGAGGTCGACGTGCGCACGCAGGTGCTGGCCGATCCCTCGCCGGACCTGGCCGAGCGGATCTGGGCCAGCCTGGACGACGGCACGCCCTTCGTCACGGCGCGCGAGCGGGGGGCGGGGCGCATCGTGCTCTTCCACGTCTCGGCCGATGCCGAGTGGTCGTCGCTGCCGCTCTCGGGTCTCTTCGTCGACATGCTGCGCGAACTGCTGGTGCTGGCGCCGGGGCAGGGGGCGCTGACGCCGGATGCCGACGAGCTGGACGGCACGCTCTGGCGCCTGCGCCAGACCATCGGCACCGACGGCGCGCTGCTGGCCGTGCCCGCCAACCGCGATCCCGTGGCGGGGCCGCGCATGGCGGCGGGGCGCGCGGGCGACGGGCTCTATCCCGGGATCTACGCCCGCGCCGATGCCGGGCCGCGCGCGGCAGGCGCGGCGGAGGAGCTGGTGATGAACCTGCATGCCCGCGGCGACCGGCTCGAGGGTTTTCCGCCGCCGCCCCCGGGCGCGGTGGTGGAGCGGCTGGCCGGGACCGAGAGCCTCGACCTCGCCGCGCCGCTCCTGCTGCTGGCCGTGGCCCTGGCCGCCATCGACGCCGTCGCGACCCTCTTCGTCGCGGGCCGCCTGCCGCGCCTCGGCGCCCGGCGGGTGGCGGGAGCGGCCGCCGTGGTGCTGGTGGTGGGTCTGCCCGGCGCCGCCGATGCGCAGACCCGCAGCCCGACCGTCGAGCGCGACGTCTCGGCCGCGGCGGAGACCACGCTCGGCTATCTCGTCACCGGTGACCCGTCGATCGACGAGAAGTCCGAGCGCGCGATGATCGGCCTCGGCCAGGCGCTGACGGCGCGGACGGCCGTCGAACCCGGGCCGCCCCTCGGCCTCGATGCCGAGCGTGACGAGATGGCGCTGGTGCCGGTGATCTACATGCCGCTGACGGCGACCACGCTGCCCACGGATGCCGGTCTCGCCAAGCTGTCGCAGTACCTGGCGACCGGGGGCTTGCTGGTGATCGACACGCAGTCCGGTGCCTCGGGGTCCGGTGCCGCGGGGGCGCAGGCGATGCGCAACGTCGCCCGCGCGCTCAACCTGCCGCCGCTGGCCGAGGTCGACGACACGCATGTCCTGACGCGCACCTTCTACCTGCTGAACCGCTTCCCCGGCCGCTGGCGCGGCGGGCGCGTCTGGGCCGAGGCCCCGCCCGAGGGGCGCCAGGAGGCCGAGGACGATCCCGGCCTGCCGCGCTTCGACCGCATCGACGACAACGTCTCGCCGGTGGTCGTGGGCTCGGCCGACTGGGCGGCGGCCTGGGCGGTGGACGATCGCGGCCGCGCGATCTACCCCGTCGGCCGCGCCGGCGACCGCCAGCGCGAGATGGCGATCCGCTTCGGCGTCAACGTCGTGCTCTATGCGCTGACCGGCAACTACAAGTCCGACCAGGTCCACGCCCCCGCCGTTCTCGAGCGGCTCGGCCAGTGATCGCAACCGGGACCTGAACCATGCAGACGACCATCGTCTTCGCCCCCCTCGTGCCCCTGCCGCTGATCGTGGCGGCGGCGCTGATCGCGCTCGTCTCGACGGGCGTGGTGCTCTGGCGCGGGCTCTCGGGCTGGTGGCTGCGGGGCCTCGCGCTCGGCGTGGTCATCCTGGCGCTGGCGGGCCCCCAGCTCAAGCGCGAGGAGCGCGAGGGCCTCGGCAATATCGGCTTCCTCGTCGTCGACCGCAGCGCGTCCACGACGCTGGAGGAGCGCGACGCGGCCATCGAGGAGGCGCGCGACCTGCTCGAGGCCGCGGCGGCCGATGCCGCCAGCCCCTCGCGCCCGCTCGAGCTGCGCGTGGTCGAGGCGGGGGCCGAGGACAGCGACGGGCGCGATCGCGGCACGCGCCTCCTCTCGGCGCTGGATGCCGTGGCCGCGCGCGTGGCGCCCGACCAGATCGCCGGCGCCGTGCTGCTCACCGACGGCGAGGTGCACGACGCCGACCTGCTGGAGCGCTTTCCCGGCCCCGTGCACCAGATCATCGCCGGGCGCCGCGACGCCTTCGACACCGCACTGACGCTGGAGAATGCGCCCACCTTCGGCATCGTGGGCGAGGATGTGACCTTCCGCCTGACCGCCGAGGTGCTGGGCACGCGGCCCGCCGGCCTGCCCGTCGCCGCCAGCGCCACGGTCGCGGTCGATGGCGGCCGGCCGGTGCCGCTGGCGATGCGCTACGACCAGGCCACCGATCTCTCGATCGAGCTGACCCATGGCGGGCCGACCATCGTCGACATCCGCCTGCCCGAGGCTGAGGGCGAGCTGACGACCCGCAACAACCGGGTGATCCTGACCGTGCAGGGGGTGCGCGACCGGCTGCGCGTGCTCCTGGTCTCGGGCGAGCCGCATCCGGGCGGGCGGGCCTGGCGCGACCTGCTCAAGGCCGACCCGATGGTCGACCTGATCCACTTCACCATCCTCCGCCCGCCCGCCAAGCAGGACGGCACGCCCGTCTCGGAGCTCTCGCTG